>CBFGLD010000072.1:0-12453 GCA_965649495.1 uncultured Flavihumibacter sp.
GCCAGGCGCCGGCTGCCGTTACGATCCTTACGTAGTCGTCGGCTGCTTCCAGGAACTGGATCTCTTCTACCGGTATGATCCGGATATTACTGTTGTCCCGGATCACGATACGGTCGGCCTGGCGGGGAGAGCGGGCCGCGGTTTCCAGCAGCTCCCGCGTGCGTTCTTCCACAGACGGCCCGGCCATTGCACCGCCGCCCGCCCCGGCAACACCGGCCCCCACTCCGGCGCCCGAATCCCCTTCGGTTGTATTAGCCCGGTAGTTATTCAGGAATTTATCCATCGCCTTATTGAATCGCTCCTGGGTAAAAGGTTTCAGGAGATAGTCCACCGCATTCTGTTCAAAGGCACGGATGGCATATTCATCAAATGCCGTGGTAAAGATCACGGCTGGCGGGGTGTCGATCAGTTCCAGCATTTCAAATCCGTTGATCTTGGGCATTTGTATGTCCAGGAACAGCAGGTCGGGCTTGAGTTGCTGGATCGCTTTCAATCCTTCAAATCCATTGTGGCAAACGCCCACCACTTCCACCTGGGGGTAGTGAAGCAGGAACTCCTGCACCACCTGGCTGGCCAGGGGTTCATCATCAATTAGCAGCGCCCTTAACATAGTTCTGGGGAATTTTAATGGTAGTGGTAAAAATATCATCGGAGCTGTTCACCACCAGGAGGTCCTGGCGACCGAAAAGCAGGTAGAGCCTTCGTTGCACGGCAGGCAGCCCAAATCCCGTGCCCTTCCTGCCTCCGCTGGTGCTGGCATCAAAAGGATTGCGAACCTTTATTTCCAGGAAACCATCCCCGCAGGCGGCTTCTATGCCGATCATCACATCGTCGATGGTGTCGTACAGGCCAAACTTGATGGCATTTTCCACCACCGGTTGTAATAACAGGGGAGGCATAACAGCGTCACGGCAGTTTTCTTCCATGGTTACGGTGGTCTGCAAGCGGTGACCAAAGCGCAGCTTTTCGATTGCCAGGTACCGGTTGATCTGGTCCAGCTCCTCTTCCAGCGGAACCAACTCTTCTTCTTTTCGGTTGATGGTGGATCGTAAAAAAGTGGATAGCTGCTCAATCATTTTGCGCGCTTCCTGCGGCTGGCTTCCCACCAGCGCATTAATGCTGTTGAGACTGTTGAACAGGAAATGGGGCTGCAGTTGCTGCCTCAGTTTGTACAACTCGGCCTCACGGGCAAGGGTAAGCGTTTCCTCCTGGCGGTTGCGGTTGCTGATTTCACGACTCAGCATATTCCAGAGCAGGTTCAGGATGATCATGCATTCCAGCAACAGGAGGGCGAACATCATCCGCAACCCCGTGGTGCCATCCAGGAATTGCAGGTATTGCGGGTTATGAGACAACAGTACACCCAGCAGGAGTTTGGCCGCCACCGTAAACAAAATCGCCATCACGGCTCCCACCACCAGGATCAGCCAAAACTGGGCAGGAGAAGGATGGTAATATTTGAAGGTCTGGCTGATGGCCATATTAGCAATGGTCAGCATGGCCACATTGACCAGGGAATCGGTAAAACTAACGCCTGGCGGATATCCCATCGACAGCAATACAAAAAAGTTCAGCTGCCACATCAGGTAGATCAGGATACCGGTGATGATACTGAGGCTGGTGGTATTAAAGGGAAGGGATGGCATGTGAAAGATTTTGTTGAAGAGAGGCAGACCTGTCCATTATTTTACGGCGATACCCTTCCGCCTGTTCCAGTTCCAGGGTGCGACTGAAAACTTCGGCACCGTCTGTGAGCCGGTTGAGTGGTAGGAGCTCGGCAACGGCCAGGAACTTCCAGTATACCAGTTGTTCCGCTGCATTTTCAAAGTGGAATGCTTCCTGGTGGCCGATAGCCGCAGCTTTCGTATAAGCATCCTGGTTATCATCGGCCAGTACCAGTCTTACCTGCTCATCAAATTGGGGGGTATGGCCGCCTTTTCCACAAACAATCTCATACACGAGCATCGCAATATACCAGTTCATAGTGTTGGTTTAATGGTGAATGGTAAGGGATCAGTGCGATTCTATTTCAATTCCGCCGAAGACTGCGTTGGCTTCCACCGTCAATATTTTTTCCGAGTAGATGGCATGCCTTGGGCGTTTGTCTTCCACTCCGCCCAGGACGGCATTGGACTGCAGTTTAATTTGCCAGTGTGCGGGTACTATCAGTTTGATGCCGCCAAAGACGGCGTTCAGTTCCAGTTTGGCTCCCGGGGCGGGATCGGCCTGCAGCAGGTTGATCTCGGCTCCTGCAAACACACTGGAAACCTCACCCCCGGTAAAATGTTTGGAGATCACGTTCTTGCGGATGTTACCAAAGATGGCCGATTCATCCAGCCTGTCGCTGATATTCGTTGCACCGGCAGCATCATTACCTGTAGGGGCACCTGCAGCGGCTCCTGCAGCATTTCCGGCATTGGTTCCCGCAGCAGTTCCGGCAGCGTCGTAGCTGTTCCCGCTGTTACCGCGCCTGCTTCTTCCGGAGCACATAAAGCTGTCAGAAGAACGACGAAAAATGAACAGCAGGCCAATCACTATCAAGACTGCCGGAAAAATAAAATCCCGCGGAACAATATTAGGGAAGATGTCATCCAATAAAAATACAGTTCCTACCAGGATGGGTACCAGCCACCCAATAGAGCGGAACCGGGTCTGTAACCCGATCACCACGCCTATGCCGATCAACAGCATCTGCCAGGAGAAAATATAGTCGGGAATATCGGCGCCGGTTTTGCGGGCAATGGAGAGTCCGCCGATGATAACGAGAAAGATGCCTATGATGGCCCCGTTGAACCTGCCCCTGGAGTGGGCGCCTGGCAGGGGATCCGGCTGATAAGGTTTATTGGTATCCTGCGTATCCATGGTGATTAATTTTCATCAAAACTACACCCCGCAACATACTGCCGCAAGTCTCTTTAGGGAAAGGATGCCTGTTTACCGGTGAATCCGGGGCTGGAGTCGGTGAATGAAGAAACCAATGAAGCAACCGCGGGTTCCTTACTCCAGGAACCCGAAGGCTTTACCATCAAACAGGCCCTTGTCGCTGAGTTTGAGTTCGGGTATCACCAGCAGCGCCATAAAAGACAGGGTCATGAAAGGCGCGCCCAGCGGCGATCCCAGCTCCTTGGCCATGCGGTCGATGCTCGTATAGGACTGCGCCACTTCGTACCCGTCGTCGCTGCTCATCAGTCCCGCCACCGGCAATGGAAGCACGGCGGATACCTCTCCTGCAATACAGCTTATACCACCCCGTTCGGTGATCACCAGGTTGATGGCTTCGCATAAGGATGCATCGTCAACCCCCACCGCGATGATATTGTGCGAGTCGTGAGCAACCGAAGATGCGATGGCCCCGTGTTTCAGTCCAAAATTCTTTACGAATGCCAGGGCTATGGGTGCCTCCTGGTAGCGGTTCACGACGGCCAGTTTCAGCAGGTCCTTTTTAACATTAGAACCATAGGCGTCGCCTTCCAGCAAAAGGTCCTGCGCGGTAATGGCTATACGGTTGGTGATCAGCTGCCCGTCCAGCGCTTCGATGGCGGGCTGTGGTTCCCTGCCTGCCGGTATCCGGAAGTCTTCTTTTTTCCGGGGGCGACAGTCGAAGTTGTTGATGGGTTCTTCGGTTATATGTTCCAGTAAGGTCCTGCCATGTTTTGCCACCAGCTGTCCATCGATCCAGGTTTCCAGTACGTCAAAGTTCTCCAGGTCGTTCAGCAGGATAAAATCGGCGGGATCTCCTTCGCGTAACAGTCCCACGTCCATATTATAGTGCAGCACCGGGTTAACGCAGGCTGCCTGCAGCACATGGAACACATCCACTTCGTGATCGATGGCGCGGGCACAGAGCTGGTCAATATGCCCCGCCACCAGGCTGTCGGGATGCTTGTCGTCGGTGCAGAACATGATTTGATCGGGGAACTCGTGCAAGAGGCCCACCAGGGCTTCGAAATTCTTGGCCGCGCTGCCTTCGCGGATCAGGATATGCATGCCGTGGGCCATTTTTTCCCTGGCTTCTTCGGCTGTGAAACATTCGTGGTCGGTGCTGATGCCGGCAGCAATATAACGGGCAGCATCCTCCCCGCGGAGTCCCGGCGCATGACCATCCACCGGTTTGGAAAGCGCTTTGGCCGCAGCGATCTTTTCCAGCACTTCCGGGTCGCCGTGCAGCACACCCGGGAAGTTCATCATCTCACTCAGGTAATAGATATCGTCGCGCTGCAGCAGCTGCCGCACCGCCGCGGCATCCAGGGTGGCACCCGCAGTTTCAAACACCGTTGCAGGTACACAGGAAGGGGCGCCGAAATGAAACTTGAAAGGGGAGCGTTGTCCGTTCCGGATCATATACAGCACTCCTTCCATACCACAAACATTGGCAATTTCATGCGGGTCCGAAACAGAGGCCACCGTTCCGTGCACCACGGCCAGCCGCCCAAAAGAAGAAGGCACCAGCATGGAACTTTCAATATGAACATGGGCGTCGATGAAACCCGGGCAAACGAAGGGTGCGGCGGTATTGATGCCGTCCGATAATTTCTTTACGGCCGCTATCCGCGTGCCGTCCAGGAGCAATTCACCAAAGAAAATATTACGGGCCGGGATGTCAACAATATTGCCCTGGATGCTGTGTTCCATAAACCCTTGTTTATCATCGCAATTTACCCATTCACCCTCAAATCTGTAAAAAATCTGGCCGCAACTGTAACGTTTTGGATAAATGGCATACTAATAGGTATAAATACTTATACATTTGTTTCAAATTACAAATACACATTACATGAAAACGATGAAACTGGCATTACTCGGGATAACTGCCGTGCTGGGTGCCCTTACCTCTTATGCGCAAACAGCCGACGAAGTGGTGAACAAATACCTGGATGCCATCGGCGGAAAGGAGAACTGGAAAAAAGTGAACTCAGTGGTTACGGAAGGCAGCATGCAGGTGCAGGGAGCGGATGTGCTGATAACCGCCACCGTGGTGAATGGTAAGGGTAGTCGCCAGGATATTTCTGTTATGGGGATGACCGGCTACCAGATCATGACGCCTACGGGAGGCTGGAGCTACATGCCTTTCCAGGGACAAACACAGGCCGAGCCCATGACCGAAGAGATGGTGAAGAAAGGAGCAGACCAGTACGATGCCCAGGGTGCTTTGGTGGATTACAAAGAGAAGGGCCATAATGTTGAGTATCTCGGTAAGGAAGATGTAGACGGAACCGAGTGCCATAAGCTGAAGATCAACCATAAGAGCGGTAAGGAAGAAACCTTTTACCTGGATCCCGCTTCTTATTACGTGATCAAGGCGGTAAGCAAAACCAATATCAACGGGCAGGAGGTGGAGATGACCACGGCCTTCAGCAATTACAAGAAGCTGCCCGAAGGAATCGTGATCCCCATGTCGATCAATATGCCGATGGGCCCGGGAATGTCGGCCGACCTGACCATTACCAAGATCGAGATCAACAAGCCGGTGGACGAAGCGAAGTTTAAACCGTCCAATTAATCACAGGATATTTTTTGCAAGCCCGGAACTACCCTCCGGGCTTGTTCATTTTAACCAAAACTAACCTTATGCCCCGTTTATTATTATTGCTGCTGGTGACCCTCAGCATCACTCACCTGTATGCACAATCGAAAGTTAGTTCGGCCACCTTCGGCACCATGGAAGCCCGCTGGCTGGGACCCGGCACCATGAGTGGGCGTATCACCGCCATCGAAGGAGTGAATGCCGATAATAAAACCATCTATGTAGGAACCGCTGGTGGCGGCATCTGGAAGAGTACCAATGCCGGTGCTTCCTTCAAGCCCATCTTTGATAAATATTGCCAGAGTATTGGTGCCCTCGCGATTGACCAGCAGCACCCACGGACTATTTTTGCGGGCACCGGTGAAAGCAATATGCGCAACAGCGTATCCATCGGAAACGGCCTATACCGCAGTACCGATGGGGGAGACAACTGGACCCGGGTGGGACTGGACAGTACCGAGCATATTGCCAAAATTGTGGTGGACCCCAAAAACAGTAACAACATCTATGTAGCAGCACCCGGGCCCTTGTGGAGCGACAGCAAACACCGGGGCTTGTATAAATCCGAAGACGGGGGAAAGACCTGGAGCCAGAGCCTGTACATTTCCGAAAAGGCGGGTTGCGCGGATGTATCGGTAGACCCAATTAACCCGGAAATCGTTTATGCCACCACGTGGGAGTTCCGGCGGCTGCCCTACCTCTTCAATTCAGGTGGCAGCGGCAGCGGGGTGTACAAAAGCCTGGACGGCGGCGAGACCTGGAAAGAGCTGACCAAGGGACTGCCGGCCAAGCCCTTCGGGCGGGTAGCGCTGGCGCTGGCCCCCAGTGCACCGCAGAACCTGCTGGCCATCGTAGAAGCTAAAGAAACCAAACTCTATATCTCTTCCGATGGCGGTGAGAACTGGAAAGAACAAAGCGCCACGCTGAACGTGGTATCCAGGCCCTTTTATTTCAGCACCCTGGTAGTGGATCCCAAAGATCCCAAAAGAGTTTACCGTCCGGCTTTTTCCTTCTCTTATTCCGATGACGGCGGGTATTCGTTTGCGGATGCCAGTGGTGACGGCGGCTGGGTGCATTCCGATCACCATGCTTTATGGATCAATCCCAATTATACCAACCAGATGTACCTGGGTACCGACGGAGGGGTGTATATCAGTATGGACCGCGGGGCCACCTGGATCTTTGTGAGCAACCTGCCGGTGGGACAGTTCTATCATGTTGCGGCCGATAACCAACAGCCCTACCGGATCTTTGGAGGGCTGCAGGATAACGGCAGCTGGATGGCGCCATCCGCCATTCCCGGTGGCGTGCAGAACGGCGACTGGAAAGCGATCTACGGCGGTGATGGGTTCTGGACGATCCCCGACCCGCTGGATCCGGATATCGCCTATGCCGAATACCAGGGAGGCAATATGGCCAGGGTCAACCTGCGCACCCTCAAGAGTGTTACCATCAAACCACAGGCAGGGGCAAACGAAGATAAACTCCGGTGGAACTGGAATACTCCCATTCATATCGGGCAGAAGAATCCGCGCAACCTGTATTGCGGTGCGCAATATCTTTTTAAGAGTACCGATAGGGGAACCAACTGGGCCCGCATATCACCAGACCTGACCACCAACGACAAGAAAAAGCAGGAGCAGGAAAACAGCGGCGGACTGAGTGCCGACAATACCAGCGCCGAAAACCATACCACCATCTTTACCATCGCGGAATCGCCGCTGGACGAAAACCTGGTATGGGTGGGAACCGATGACGGCAACCTGCAGTACACCACCGATGGAGGAAAGAGCTGGACCAATGTATCGGCCAATGCGGCGGCAGCGGGCATCCCGGCCCAGGCCTGGGTCAGCAGTGTGGAACCCGGGCGGTTTGACCGGAATGTGATCTATGCCAGCTTCGATAATCACATGTACGGCGATCACAACACCTGGGTGGCCCGTTCGGCGGATATGGGTAAAACCTGGACCGTCTTCCGCAGCCCGGAGTTCACGGGTTTTGCGCACAAGATCAGGGAAGACCTGAAAGACCCCAACCTGCTCTTCCTGGGAACAGAGATGGGCATGTTTGCATCGGTAGACGGCGGCGCCAGCTGGATCCGCATGAAGAACCGCATACCCGATTACACCCTGGTAAGGGATATCGCGATACACCCGGTAACCAACGACCTGATTTTGGGTACCCATGGCCGTGGGATCATTGTGGTAGATGATATTTCACCCATGCGCGGGTTAACCGCGGAAGTGCTGGACAAGGAGGTACATCTCTTTGCCAGCAAGCCGATGGCACTCAGCTCGGGTAAATTCGGTGACGGCGGCTTTCCCGCAACCGGGGGTTGGAACGGCGGCAATCCAGCCAGCCTGCAGCCCATACAGTATTACCTGAAAGAAAGGGTGATGACAGGAGACGTGAAACTGGAAGTATATGATGCAGGGGGGAAGCTGGTGCAGTCGGTGCCCGGCTCCAAACGAAAAGGCATCAACAAAGTGTACTGGAACCTGCGCATGACCCCGGTGAAGACCGCCCCGGGCGGAACCAAAATGGATTACGGCGCTTTTGTGGCACCCATGGTGATGCCGGGGGAATATACCCTGAAGCTGAAAGTGGGCGACAAGGAATATACCGACAAGCTGGTGCTGCAGCACGATGAGAGCAATAAGGATTTCACGATGGCAGACCGCGAGGCCCGCCACGAAGCATCCATGCAGCTCTACCAGATGCAGGCAGACCTGAATGCCATGATCGTGGAAGTGAACGAAGAACAAAAACTGCTGAAGGACAACGAAGGCAAGCTGAAAAATGAGAAGGTGAAAAAGATGTTGCGCGAGTACCACAGTTCCCTGGAAACCTTCCGGGCGGGGCTGCTGGCCACCAAACAGAAGTCCATTTTTGCCGACGAGGAGCAGTTACGGGAACGCATCAGCGAACTCTATTCGGCCGTGGCCGCGCAGGATGCACCACCCAGCAATCTCCAGAAAGACCGGCTGGGCGTTCTGAAACAACAACTGGTAACCGCCCAGGGAAAACGTGCAGCCATCAACAAGCAGTATGCTGCCAAAATGCGGGCGGCGCTGGTAAAGGAAGGGGTGACACCCCCCGCGGTGTTGAAAGACAAGACCGGAAAATAAACCGCATACTCCGGATACACCAGAAAAGCCGGACCATCCCCTGGTCCGGCTTTTCTTTTTATCGTATATTAGTCAGCGTTCCATAACCGAAACTAACACACATATGAGATCCATCCTGATCAGTAGCGCACTGGTGGTATTCGCCCTTGCCAGCCAGGCGCAGAAAAAAAAGCAGGTGCCGGCGGCAGCTACTCCGGCAGTAAACGAAACCCTGTTATCCTCCACCAAATACCGGCTGGTAGGACCCTGGCGGGGAGGCCGTTCTGCGGCTGTGGCAGGCAGTTATACCAATAAGCAAACCTTTTATATGGGTGCAACAGGAGGAGGGGTCTGGAAGACCACCGACGGCGGCAGCAACTGGAAAAACATCTCGGATAAATATTTTGGCGGAACCATTGGAGCGGTGGCGGTAGCGCCTTCGGATGAGAATGTACTCTATGTGGGGGAAGGTGAGAACACCATGCGCGGGAATGTGGCCGAAGGACTGGGAGGCGTATGGCGCAGTGATGATGCAGGCCGCACCTGGCGGAACCTCGGGCTGAAAGATGGCAGGCATATCATCCGGCTGGTGATCCATCCCCGCAACCCAGATATCGTTTGGGCGGCAGTGGTAGGTCACCTCTTTGGTCCCAATGAAGAGCGTGGGATATACAAGACCGTTGACGGTGGAAAGACCTGGAAGCGCACCTTGTTTGTGAACAACCAGACCGGGGCTTCTGACCTGGTCATGGAACCCGGCAACCCGCAGGTTTTTTATGCCGGCACCTGGCGTGTGATCCGCACTCCTTACAGCCTGGAGAGCGGCGGCGAAGGCAGCGGGCTTTGGAAGAGCGAGGACGGCGGCGAGACCTGGAAAGACATCACCGCTTCCAAAGGATTACCCAAAGGCGTGTGGGGCATCGTTGGGGTGGCCGTGGCCCCCTCCAATCCCGATAAGGTATATGCGATCCTGGAAAACGAAAAGGGTGGCCTGTATGCCAGTACCGATGCCGGCAAGAGCTGGACCCTGCTGAGCAGCGACAATAATATCCGCCAGCGGGCCTGGTACTATACCAAGGTATTCGTGGATCCCAAAAATGAGAACCTGGTCTATGCGCCCAATGTTGGCTTCATGGTAAGCAGGGATGGCGGCAAGACCTTTCAGAGCCTGCGGACCCCGCACGGCGACCACCACGACCTCTGGATCGATCCGGAAGATGGGAAGCGCATGATCGTTGCCGATGACGGTGGAGCCCAGGTGAGCTACGACGGCGGTGCCAACTGGAGCACTTATATGAACCAGCCCACTTCCCAGATCTACCGCGTGAGCACCGACAATAGTTTCCCTTACCGCATCCTGGGAGCGCAGCAGGATAACAGCACCATCCGGATCAGGAGTCGCACCTATGGAGCAGCCATTACGGAAAACGACTGGGAAGAAACCGCCGGTTCGGAAAGCGGTTACGTGGTGGCAGACCCGCTGAACCCTGACATCGTATACGGCGGCAACTACGGCGGTTACCTGTCGAGGTTAGATCACCGCACCGGCGAGAACCGCGCCATCACCGTTTGGCCCGACAACCCCATGGGCGCCGGCGCCGATGTGCTGAAATACCGCTTCCAGTGGAACTTCCCGATCTTCTTTAGTCCGCATAACCCTAAACGTTTGTATTGCGCCGGCAATGCTCTTTTCGTTACCGAAAACGAAGGAGCCAGCTGGGAGCAGATCTCGCCGGACCTCACCACCAACGACAAAAGCAAGCAAAAGTCCAGCGGTGGCCCCATCACCCAGGACAATACTTCGGTGGAATATTATTGTACCATTTTCGCCGCTGCCGAAAGCAGCCTCGAGAAGGACCTGCTGTGGACCGGCAGTGACGACGGGCTGGTGCATATCAGCATCGACGGCGGTAAGAACTGGGATAACGTAACCCCCGCGGGCGCGCCCAAGTGGATCATGTGGAATGCGATCGAAACGCATCCCACCAAAAAGGGGGTGGCCTACATCACCGGCACCCGCTATAAGCTCGACGATTTTACTCCCTATATCTATAAGACCACCGATTATGGCAAGAGCTGGAAGCTCATCACCAATGGCATCAACCGCATGCATTTCACCCGGGTAATGCGGGCCGACCAAAAGCGTGACGGACTTTTATATGCCGGCACGGAATACGGCATGTATATCAGTTACGACGACGGGGCCAACTGGAAAAGTTTCCAGCTCAACCTGCCGGTAGTGCCCATCACCGATCTTACCATCAAGGAGAACGACCTGGTGGTAGCTACGCAGGGGCGTGCTTTCTGGGTGATCGATGACCTTACAACGGTGCAGCAAAGCGATGTGGCACTGCAAAACAAAGCGCTGCATGTGTTCCCGGTGAACGATGTATGGCGCTTGCGCAGCCAGGGTGGGTTCCGTGGCGCTACTCCCCGCAATGCCGGCGAGAACCCGCCTGCAGGAGCGGTGATCCATTATTATGTTTCCGGCATCAGCGATTCGGTAAAAGCGTCTATCACTATCCTGGACAAAGACCGCAAGGAGATCAAAACCTTTGCTACGGGAGCTAAAGAGAATAAACTGGAAGTGAACGAAGGAATGAACCGGTTCGTGTGGAACCTGCAGTATCCCGAAAGCGAGCGAATCGATGGAATGATATTATGGAACGGCGTACCGGGAAATATCCTGGCGCCTCCGGGTAATTACATAGCCCGTGTGAAGGTAGGCAAGGATTCCACCGAGCAGCCCTTTGTAGTAAAGGCAGACCCCAACTACAAGATCAATCAGGCGGATTACGAAGCGCAGTTCCGTTTCCTGAAAGAAGTGCAGGGTAAGTTCAACGAAGTGCAAAAAGCGGTTAAGGATATCCGTGCCTTACGGACACAGATAAACGATTTCAATGCACGCCAGGGTAAGGATATGCCCAAAGAAGTAAAGGCCATGGGAGACAGCATTGGCAAGCAGCTGACTGCCATCGAAGAAGCCCTGTACCAGACAAAAGCCAAAAGTTTCCAGGACGTGCTGAATTTCCCGATCCGGATCAATGATAAGTTATCGGGCGTATTTGATGCGGCCAACAGCGGTAATATGGCACCCAGCAAGCAGTCGCGCGATGTGTATGCCGACCTGGCCAAACAGGCGGATGAGCAGCTGGCCAAACTGGCTGCCATCAAAAAAGAGGGACTGGAAAAATACAATGCGCTGATACGGGAAAAAGCATTACCGGTAATAGGGGTAAAGGAGTGATCAAAAATCCCTGATTCAGGGGATTACCTGATAAAGGAGTTTTTGCCAGGTTTGCAGTAATACACCTGTCATGAAGCTACGGATCATTATATGGATCGCCGTTTGCCTTTTAGGCAGCACTGTTGCCAGTGCCCAGGACCCCTGCAGCGCTGTTCCGCTGAAGGACATCCCGGGTAAATACCGGGAGGGCACGAAGGGATCGGTATCTGGAGTGCCGGCAGCAGACCTGCCGAAACAGCGGGCATTGGTAACGCGGGTGGTGGACATGTTCAAGAAAAACTATGCACCAAAGGGAATGAATATCATCACGGGAGGGGCCCATGTGGCTCCTCCCGTTCCATTACCAAATGGGCTGGACCTTGGCAATCCTTATTATGCTTCTTTTTACCTCATGCGTTTTTATTGCGACCATACCACGAAGCTGGCAGAAGTGGGAGAGACCAGTTCGCGGCTGGAGGTGGTCGTTAACCAGTGGCCGGATTTCAATCGGTTCAGCAGTTTTTTTGTAAAGAAACAGGTCGATGAGGAGGACCCGATGACCAATGTGTTCAGTACCCTGCAATACCGGCCGGTCT
>CBFGLD010000073.1:0-12430 GCA_965649495.1 uncultured Flavihumibacter sp.
GTGATCGGTTATGGTACTGCGGCAAAGCGCGACCTCACCGGCTCCATCACCAAGGTGATGGGAAAGGAAATATCCGATAAACCCAATGCCAACCCGGTTGCTTCCCTGCAAGGGAAAGTAGCTGGCCTGAGTATTGTGAACTCCGGTACTCCCGGTGCAGAGCCAGATATCCGGATCCGCGGTACCGTCAGTATCAATGCGGTGAAGCCCCTGTATGTGGTAGACGGTATTTTCAATGATAATATTGATTTCCTTAACCCCAATGATATTGAGTCCATTGAGATCCTGAAAGATCCTTCTTCCCTGGCAATCTTTGGTATCCGTGGTGCAACGGGTGTAATTGCGGTTACCACTAAAAAGGCAAAAGCAGGACAGGTGCTGGTGAATTTTAATTCCAGCTTTGGAACCAAAACATTGGTGGATAAGATTGATATGGTAGATGCGGAAGGATTCAAAATGTTGTTTGACGAAGAGCAGGAAAATATTGGTGTTCCCCTCAATCAGCGTTTTGATTACAGCAAGTGGACAGGCAATACCGACTGGGTGGATGTAATGACCCGCACCGGCAAATTCAATAGTAATAACCTGAGCGTTACCGGTAGTACTGAAAAGAATAAGTTCTATATGGGTCTGGGTTACATCATGGATGAAGGGATTGTTAAACATGAAAAGCTGGAAAAGATCACCCTGTCCATGAATGATGAATTCAAGATCAACAAGTCGATCAAACTGGGATTCACCTTTAGCGGGTTCCGGCAAAAACTTCCATTCAGTCAGGCCGATGGCTTGTTGTACGATGCCCGCCGCGTGTTACCCATTACCCCGGCCTACAGTGAAGAGCATGGTGTGTATACCCAGCTCGCTATTCAGCAGGCTCAGATCGGAAACCCGCTGATGAACCTGGAACACAAGTGGGATAAGGAAAGAAGAACCGAATACAGGATTGTGGGAAGTGTGTATGCCGATATCAATATTACCAAAGAACTCAACTGGCGTTCTACTGTTTATGGTGATATGTCTGAATTGGATGATCGCAGGTATAGCCCTATCATTTATACCTACAATCCCATCATTGATGAAGTGTTTAAGGATCCGAACAACCGGCTTACCCGCGTTAACCAGAGTAGTGCCAACTGGAGAAAGTACCAGCAGGATCATATCCTGACCTATAAAAATGAATTCGGAGAACACGGACTTACCGCCAGTGCAGGTTTTACTACCTACTTCCGGAGTTACCGGGGCGTATCCGGTTCCGTGTCACAGCGCGACCCGGGCGATTCCATCCCGGATAACGACCGCTTCTGGTATATCAACAGCGGCTTTGGTGACCCGCAGACCCAGCGCTCCTCTTCCGGTCAATGGGAAAAAGCTACTGTTTCCGGCCTGTTCCGTGTACTCTATAACTATAAGCGGAAATACCTGCTGAATGCTTCTTTCCGTCGGGATGGATCTTCCCAGATTTCTCCCGAGAACAGGTGGAAGAATTATTATTCCGTAGGTGCGGCATGGGAAGTTTCCAGGGAAGATTTCATGGCCAACCAGAAATTCTTCGACTTCCTGAAAGTGAAAGCTTCCTGGGGTATCCTCGGAGTGGAAAATACCGGAGGTTACGATTATCCCTTTTATCCCGCGCTCCAGGGTGGCAACACTGCCATCTTCGGAAACAACATCCTGTTGGCATACTCCCTCGCTTACCAGCCCAATCCGTTGCTGACCTGGGAAGTGGTTGATGCCAAGGAGGCCGGCTTTGAGTTCTATGCCCTGCAAAACAGGCTCCACGTGGAAGCTGCCTATTATTCTAAGACAACCAAAGACATCATGACCACAATCAATGTGGGTGGTGGTGCAGGACAGCGTCTGGATAATATTGGTAAAATGAAGAACCACGGTTTTGAAATTTCTGCTGGATGGACACAAAAACTTTCGAACGATCTTACCCTGGATATCAGCGGTAACCTCACCACCTATAAAAATGAAGTGTTGTTCCTGGGTGATGACAAGATCGCTGCCAGTGAAGAAAGACCCAACCAGACAGAAGCCGGTTATCCCATCGGATATTTCTACGGGTATGTTGTGGAAGGTGTGTACCAGTCGTATGCAGACAAACTGTCTTCTCCCCGCGTGGTATCTTATGAGTATGGACCCGGTGACCTGAAATACAAAGACATCAACGGAGATGGTCTCATTGATGCCAGCGACAGGACCATGATCGGTAACCCCACTCCCGACTTCAGCTATGGTGCTTCAGCATCTCTTCGGTACAAAGGGTTTGACTTTGGCGTGGATGTGAACGGGGTGTATGGTAATGAGATCTATCGTTTCTGGGGCAGTTCAGAACTTCCCTTCACCAAGTTCAACTATCCTGCATTCAAGATGGATCGCTGGCATGGAGAAGGAACTTCAAACTGGGACCCGATCCTGGGCGATAACCACGTTATTAACCGTCTTCCTTCTACTTATGGGATTGAAGATGGTTCCTACCTGCGCATCCGTAACGTGCAGCTTGGGTATAATTTCCCAACCGACCTGATCCGCAAATGGTATATGAAGAACCTGAGGATCTTTGCTAACGTTCAGAACCTCAAGACCTTTAAAGAGAACTCCGGTTACACGCCTGAATTTGGTGGAAGCGCGCTGTCATTCGGAATTGACAATGGTAATGGACCACTTCCCCGCATTTTCACAGGTGGTATTAACGTAACATTTTAAATCGAAAAAATTACAACTATGAATAAAATTAAGAGCGCATCCAGGCTGGTGCTGTTTGCCTTACCTATCTTAATTGTATTTGCTGGTTGCTCAAAATTCCTAGACAGAAAGCCGCTGACCGCTACCCTCGATGATTTGAACCAGGGTGGGGTGGAAGGCCAGGTATATGGTATTTATGGGGCAATCAGGAATGGTGATATCGCAGGCCAGGCATTCGGAGGAATCCCCTGGCTGGCAATGAATAATTTCCGGTCTGATGATTCTGAAAAGGGTAGCAGTGCTTCCGACGGTGCCGACTGGGGAGTGATATTCGACGAGTTCCAATATGCTAAAGATCATTGGGCTCCCACTATTTACTGGGATCAGCATTATGTATTGATCGGCAGGGCCAACACTGCCCTGCAGCAGGCCGATTCACTGGGTATTGATGATGAGCAGACCCGCATCAATGTGGGCGAAGCAAAATTCTTCCGTGCCTTTGCTTACTTTGACCTGGTCCGCGCATTTGGTGAAGTTCCTAAAATCGATTTCAGGGTCTATAACCCCGAAGATTCTAAGATTCCAAAATCCAGTGTGGATGAAATCTACGCTTTGATCGATCAGGATCTTGCAGATGCCAGGATGGTGCTGCCACTCAAAAGTCAATGGCCCGCTCAGTTCGAAGGCCGCCTGACCAAAGGTGCTGCAGAAGCCCTAACGGCTAAGACTATGCTATACCGGAAAGATTGGGCAGGAGCGCTGGGTATGGCTGAAAGCGTGATCAATTCCGGTGAATATGCTCTCATGGAAGATTACCGGAAAATATGGCTGGAAGAAGGCGAAAATGGTATTGAATCTATTTTTGAAATCCAGGCATCTATCGGTGCCAACGGTACCGACAATTACAGTGCACCCAACGCGGTTCACCAGGGGGTTCGCGGTGCCGGTGAATGGGATCTTGGCTGGGGTTGGAACACACCCACTCAGGCTATTGTGGATGCTTTCGAGGCCGGCGATAAACGCAAAAACGCTTCTATCCTTTTCTCCGGTCAAAACGATGACTATGGCAAAAAAGTTCCTGATTTCCCAGCTGTGGTTCCGCGGAAATTCTGGAATAAGAAAGTATATCCCGAACCGGCTATGCAGACCTACACCGCTAATCGCCAGGGCGGCTGGATCAACCAGCGCGTTCTCAGGTTTGCGGATGTATTACTGATGGCCGCCGAAGCTGCTAATGAATTGCCGGGTGATGGTCCCGGGGATGCCAACACAGAAAAAGCACTCGGCTACCTGAAACTCGTCAGGGAAAGGGCCGGCCTGACAGCCATTACTACCACCAATGAAGCGGAACTTCGTACTGCTATTCAACATGAAAGAAGGGTGGAAATGGCTTTGGAAGGGGATCGTTTTTATGACCTGGTACGGTGGGGACTAGCGCCACAAGTGCTGGGCCCGCTCGGCTACCAGCAGAAGCATCGCTACTACCCCATCCCACAGGCGGCGATAGATTTTGCCAATGGCGCTCTTATCCAGAATCCTGATTATTGATCGCCCTTTTGTTAACCATCAAAACATTTAATAATGAAGTCATTTAATATAGTAAAGGTGGTAGGCAAATCCTTCCTTACAGTTGGAGTGGTATTGGCTTTTGCCTCCTGCCAGAAAATGGATAGGCCTAACCTGGGCGACTATCCGAAAGATACTAACCCGCCCGGCGGACCGCTCAAATTTTATGTTGCTTTCAACGGCTCCGATGTTGATAGTATCCGGGCTAACTACGCCATCGATAACCCCCTGGGTTATACCGAAGGCGTTAATGGCCAGGCTTTACAGGGAGAAAGGGAGAAAGCGGTGAAATATGGTTCAGCGAACGACTTTGCCAGCTCTACCAGTTTTACCATCGCTTTCTGGATGAAGCATACCCCGCATGAAGGCGGCGCTGAATTTGTATATGGACTTCCATCAAAGGATTTCTGGCATAAGAGTGCACTTTTCATGCTGATTGAAGATAAAGGTCAAAGTTCTGCGGAAGAAGCAGCAGTAAAATTCGGCGTCAACGAACAGTGGTTTGAATTTGTGGGTGACAATAAGATCCCGGGCTTATTGGATGGCCAATGGCACCATATGGCCATTGTTTACGACGAAACCACCTCTAAGCTGTCTTATTACAAAGACGGTTTAGCATTGACCGGACTGGCAGCTAATCTCACCGATGTGAAAAAAGGGGATGCACCCATGGGTCCCATGGACTTCAGCAGAACCAACAACTTCGTCATCGGAGGATGGAATAAACATGCCGGAGTGGAAGGCCCGGGTGACGGATGGATCCTGTCTTATTCAGGAGCCCTCGACCAATTCAGGTTATACGGCGTGGCGTTGAATGCTGCAGAGGTCAAAGATCTCTTTGACGGTAAAAAATGATCCATTACCTGTTCCTGGTAGGTGATAGTTAATTGTGCGTAACCGAAGGGCTGATACATCAATTGGATCAGCCCTTCTTTATATAACATCTTCGCTTATGCATGTCCGCATGAAACGAATCGCTTTGCTCCTTGCCGGCACTATAGTTTTACACGCTGCTTGTTCGGATCGTACGGACAGCCTGTTCTCTTCTGTTCCCGCATCCCAATCTGATATCCGCTTCAACAATGTTCTGGAAGACAGGAAACACCTTAATATCTTGTACTATCTCTACTTCTATAATGGAGGTGGTGTAGCTATCGGTGATATCAACCAGGATGGCCTACCTGATATTTATTTTACGGCTAACACTAAAGGAAACAATAAACTTTACCTGAATAAGGGTGACTTCCAATTTGAAGATATTACCGAAAAAGCCGGCGTTGCAGGTAATGCGGATTGGTCTTCCGGGGTAACCATGGCCGATATAAACAGCGATGGCCTGTTGGACATTTATGTTTCGGCCATCAGTAATTCCTTCGGACTGAAAGGTCACAACCAACTTTATATCAACCAGGGTAATGCCACCTTCAAAGAAAGCGCAGCACAATATGGGCTCCATTTTTCCGGACTTACCACCCAGGCAGCTTTCTTTGATTACGACCGGGATGGCGACCTCGACTGCTACCTGCTCAACCAATCCAAACAACCCCACGCCAATATTATCGATACCAGCAACCGCCGTAAACCCGACCCCATTGCCGGCGACAAGTTGTACCGCAATGACCTGGCGGAGGGTAAACAGCACTTTACAGACATCACGGAAACTGCAGGAATCTACCAAAGTAAACTGGGCTATGGACTGGGCCTTGCCATCGCTGACCTGAATAATGACGGCTGGGATGATATCTATGTTGGCAACGATTTTCATGAAAACGATTATTACTATATCAATAAAGGCAACGGCAGTTTCCAGGAAAGCGGAGCGGCTCATTTCAGGCACTACAGCAGGTTCAGCATGGGCAACGACATCGCTGATTTTAACAACGACGGCCAGCTCGATGTGGTGACCGTTGACATGCTGCCTCCCGATGAAAAGACTTTAAAGACGTATGGCAGTGATGAAAACCCCGATGTATATAAGGTAAAACTGGAACGGAATGGGTACCAACACCAGTTTTCAAGAAATGTATTGCAGCAGAATAATGGTAACGGCGTAAGTTTCAGTGATATCGGTCTTATGGCTGGCATTGCTGCAACAGACTGGAGCTGGAGCCCGTTGCTGGCCGACTTTGACCTGGATGGCAAAAAAGACCTCATGGTCTCCAGCGGAATCGTAAAAAGACCCGTTGACCTGGATTATATCCGGTTTGTCAGTGACATGGAACAGAAAAGAAACCTGAATGCCACCGATAAATTTGATGCGGAGGTCATCAAAAATATGCCCGATGGTAGTTCCCATCCTTTCTTTTTTAAAGGGGATGGCACCTCATCCTTTAAAGAGGTGAGTCGTGAATGGGGCACCGGTAATATGAAGGGCTTTTTTAATGGTGCCGCCTACGGCGACCTCGATAACGACGGCGACCTGGATATGGTTATCAACCAAATAAATGGTCCGGCCCTCTTACTTAAAAATAATTCCAAAAATAAAAACGCGGTCCGCATTAACCTGAAGGGAAATACCCAAAACACCCAGGGCGTGGGTGCTAAGGTCTATCTTTTTACCGGTGCACAGGTGCAGTTTCAACAGCTCATGCCCACCAGGGGCTTTCAATCTGCTTCGGATACCAGGCTGGTGTTTGGGCTTGACAGCCTGCAACGTATCGACAGCTTACTGGTGGTATGGCCCAACCAGGTGTTCCAGGTACTCAGAGACCTGCCTGCCGGAACAGTAAACCTTGACCAGGGCAATGCTACAGGTACTTTTGTTTACGAATCCTTTTTCCCTGCAGGAAAATCTGCCTTCCTGCCTTCCTCCGTCCCCTCCGGAATGGCACACCTTGAGAATAACTTCGTAGATCATAATGTTCAATACCTGCTGCCGCATGGCCTGTCTACCCGCGGACCAAAAATGGCGGTCACGGACCTGAACGGCGACGGGCTGGATGATATTTATCTTTGTGCCGCATCCGGACAGCCAAAATCTCTTTATCAACAGGAGCCCAATGGCTCTTTCCGGCAATGGAAACAGGATGCGTTTCTGGATGCCACCCCTTATGAAGATGTGGATGCTGTATTCTTTGATGCTAATGGCGATGGTTTCCAGGACCTCTACGTAGCTACCGGGGGTAATGAATATAAAGATAACAACCCCCTGCTCGCGGATCGTCTCTACCTTAATGACGGGAAAGGAGGATTCCGGAGAGACAGCACTTCCATTCCGCGCATACTCACCAATAAATCCACCGTTTCTGTTGCTGATATAGATAAAGACGGTGATGCCGATTTATTTGTTGGTACGCTCGCAAACGCCATCAGTTATGGCATTCCCCACCATTCTTACCTCCTGTTGAACGACGGCAAAGGAAAGTTCACCATTGCAGATAAATCTGTCTTTAATGGTGAAAACATCGGAATGGTTACCGCATCTGCTTTCTCAGACCTGAATAAGGATGGATATCCGGACCTGGTTATTACTGGTGAATGGATGCCGGTTAAAATCTCGATCAATAATAAGGGAAAGTTGGTTCCTGTTGATATACCTGCTTCCACCGGACTCTGGCAATCTGTTTATGTAACGGACATAAACGCTGATGGTAATACCGATATTCTCGCCGGTAACTGGGGGCAAAATTCCAAACTGTATGCAGGCAAAGAGAGCCCTCTTAAATTGTACGTCAAAGACTTCGATAACAATGGTACCATTGAACAAATAATGGCTTACACGATTGAGGGCAAAGAATATCCTTTCCTGGCAAAAGATGAACTGGAGAGAGCTCTCCCCGTATTGAAAAAAGCTTACGTTACCTACTCTGAAGTAGCCGGCAAAACGGTGGACTTCATCTTTTACGATCTCTTCAAGGATTTTGTTGAACAAAAAGCCGAAGTGCTTTCTTCTTCCGTATTTACCAGTGATGGAAAAGGTAATTTTTCCCGGAAGGACCTGGGTGCTGCCTTGCAACTGGCGCCTGTATTTGCTTTTACCTCTATTGACAGTTCCCGCATTCTGGCGGCAGGAAACTTTGATAACGTAATTCCTTATGAAGGGCGCTATGATGCGCTGTTCCCAACCATCGCAGGCTTTGACCGGCAGGGTAATATGAAAAAGCAGGTGGAGCTACTGCCGGAACTGGCAGGGGAAGTCCGCGATTTGAAATGGATCCGTACTAAGATGGGGTTATCCCTGGCAGTTGCCAGGAACAACGATTCCATCATCATTTTGAGACCTAATAAATAAATGAACATGTCTATCAGGAAAAAACCAGGATTGATGGCGATCCTTTTTGGTGGGATGATATCTGTTATGGGTGATTGCACCAAAAAGTCAAACAGCGAAACGGGCGACTTGTCAAAAACTGTTGTTTCACAATGGATCACCAAAGGCGACCGTTCCGTACTGTTGCAGAAACAATCCACTGTTTTCAATTTTGCGAAACCCGTGAACTCCAATCCAGTTATCAAAGTGGATTCTTCCCAGGCATACCAGGAAGTGGATGGGTTTGGATTTACGTTAACCGGTGGCAGTGCCTGGTTGATCCATCAACTGCCCGCTTCGCAACGCAGTGAATTATTGCAGGAATTGTTCGGCAAAAAAGAAAACAGCATTGGCGTGAGCTACCTGCGGGTTAGTATAGGTGCATCGGATCTCAGCAGGGAGGTCTTTAGTTATGCGGACGTGCCGGAAGGGCAAACAGATGAAGATCTGTCCGGTTTCACGCTGGCCAAAGATGAACAGGACCTGGTTCCGGTACTGAAAGAAATACTAGCCATTAACCCTGCCATCAAAATAATGGGTTCGCCCTGGAGCCCCCCGGTCTGGATGAAGGATAACGGTAAATCCATTGGAGGAAGCCTGTTGCCGGAATATTACCAGGCCTATGCCAACTACTTTGTAAAATATGTACAGGCCATGAAAGCACACGGCATTACTATTGATGCCATCACTCCGCAAAATGAGCCCCTGCATCCCGGTAACAACCCCAGTTTGCTGATGTTGCCGGAACAACAGGCTGCCTTCATCCGCACTGCCCTGGGACCTGCTTTCCAGGCGGCAGGTATCCAGACCAAAATCATTATTTACGACCATAACCTCGATCGCCCGGATTATCCCATTACTGTCCTCAACGATCCGGAAGCTAAAAAATACATCGATGGATCCGCTTTCCACTTGTATGCCGGTGAGGTAAATACAATGGCTACTGTCCGGAATGCACATCCCGACAAAAACCTGTACTTCACGGAACAATGGACCGGTGCCAAAGGTGATTTCGATGGCGATCTGTATTGGCACACCCGTAATGTGATCATCGGTACCATGCGGAACTATAGTAAGGTGGCACTCGAATGGAACCTGGCGGCTGATCCTAACTATGATCCTCACACGCCCGGCGGATGTACCGAATGCAAAGGTGCTTTGACAATTAACAATACAGCCGTAAGCAGAAATGTGGCTTACTATATTATTGCGCATGCATCCAAATTCGTACCCGCTGGTTCAAAACGTATCAGCAGTAATTACCTGCCGGGACTGGATAATGTGGCATTTCTTACACCGGAAGGGAAAAAGGTTCTGATCGTGCTGAATGATAAACCCGGCACTTCAAACCTGAACATTGACTTTAAGGGACAGCACGCGCCGGTTACGATCCCCGGTGGTTCTGTTGCCACTTTTGTATGGTAAGAGCTGCCCCGAAAGCCATCATCGTTAACGAAAAATGTCGTTGTTATGAAACCCCATATTATACTTGCCGGCCTTACCGCCCTGCTGGTCTCCTGCCAGGGACTGGAAGACCGTAAACAGGAAAAAGCGGCCGCCAAAGACGCCCGCGAAGCAGCAGCCACCGCTACCACCGGAGCCCCCGCACCCATTAACCTGTCCGGCAAAAAGATCTTCGCCTATACTACCGCCGAAAAAACAACACATCGCTTATCCCTCACCGATACCCTGGTATTTACCGCCATGGGTCAACCGAAAGAGACCCAGGTATGCGTGTTTGTTGACCCGCGCCGCAGCTACCAGCAATTCATGGGCATCGGCGGCGCCATCACCGACGCCTCCGCCGAAACCCTCGCTAAGCTGCCTGCCGCTAAACAGGATGAACTGATCCGCGCGTATTTCGATAAGGATTCGGGCATCGGCTACAGCCTCATCCGTACCAATATCCAAAGCTGCGATTTCAGCAGCGGCAGCTACGCCTATGTGCAGGAGGGTGATAAAGAACTGAAGACCTTCTCCATCGACCACGACCGCCAGTTCAAGATCCCCATGATCAAAAGGGCGCTGGCCAAAGCCGGCAACATCCCCTTTTATGCCAGTCCCTGGAGCCCGCCCGCCTTCATGAAAGACAATAAGAACATGCTGCAGGGCGGTAAGCTGCTGCCCGAATATTACGATGCCTGGTCCAACATGTACGTGAAATTCATCCAGGCCTACGAAGCCGAAGGCATGCCGCTGTGGGGCCTCTCCATCCAGAACGAACCCATGGCTACCCAGCGCTGGGAGAGCTGTATTTTCACGGCCGAAGAAGAACGTGACTTCCTGAAGAACCACCTGGGACCTACCCTCCATAAAGCCGGCATGCAGGATAAGAAGATCATTATGTGGGACCATAACCGCGACCTGATCTACCAGCGCGCACAGACTTATTTCAACGATCCCGAAGTGGCTAAATATGCCTGGGGCATCGGCTTCCACTGGTACGAAAACTGGAGCGGCGGTGATAACATGTTTGATAATGTGGAACTGGTACACCAGGCCTTCCCCGAGGAGAACATCCTCTTCACCGAAGGCTGCCAGGAAAAATTTGACGCCGCCCGTTACTACGATTGGAAATGGGCCGAACGCTACGGCAGGTCCATGATCATGGACTTCAACGCCGGTGCGGTGGGTTGGACCGACTGGAACGTCCTTCTGGATGAAACCGGTGGCCCTAACCACGCTAAGAATTTCTGCTTCGCACCCCTGCACGGCGATACCAAAAAAGGTGAGCTGATCTATACCAACGCCTATTATTATATCGGCCACTTTTCCAAATTCATCCGTCCCGGCGCCAAAAGGATTATCAGCAGTCCCAGCCGCTCCCAACTGCTTACCACCTCTTTTGTAAACGAAGACGGCTCGATGGTGGTGGTGGTGATGAACCAGGGGGATCTCAATACGCCTTTCTTCCTTTGGGTGGATGGCATGGCTGCTGAAACAACGGCCCTGCCGCATTCCATCAATACCTACGTGATCAGGTGAGCTAAAATTTACAACGATGCTGAAAGCCATGAAAGCCAGAGTTTTCCTGTACCTCTTCCTGGTAGCTACCGCCACCGGTTGCAGTAAATCGGACGATAAGCCCGCCCCGCAGCCGCCTGCACCCAGGGCGCTATCGGTCAAGAGCATACGCATTGACGGCACTGCCTGGGATGCCCAGCAATACGGCATTGCAGTGCGGCCTTCCATCCGCATCCAGTTCAACGAGCCCCTGAGCACAGCCTCTCTTTCCGGGGCGGTTAAACTTACCGGTGCAGCGCCTGCAGCCGTTACCACCGCCCTGGAGAACAAGGATTCCGTGCTGGTGGTTACGCCTTCCGCTAACCTGGCCTACCTGTCCAAGCATACTTTCCAGCTGGCTACCTCGCTGAAGTCGGCCTCCGGCGGCAGCCTGAACAGCACGCTCACCCGCAGTTTTGTTACCCACCTCGATTCCTCGGATAAGTTCCCCCGGATATCGGATGAGGAGCTGCTGACCAAAGTGCAGCAACAGACCTTCAACTACTTCTGGGATTTTGCTCACCCCGTCAGCGGGCTGGCACGCGAGCGTAACACCTCGGGTGATGTCGTGACCTCCGGCGGCTCGGGCTTTGGCATCATGGCCATCATTACCGCCATCGAACGCGGCTTCATCACCCACGCCCAGGGGCTGCAGCGCATCCGGACCATCACCACCTTCCTCACAGAAAAAGCGCAGACCTTCCACGGCGCCTTCCCGCACTGGCTCAATGGAAGCACCGGGCAGGTAGTGGCTTTCAGCCAGAAAGATAACGGCGCCGACCTCGTGGAGACCTCCTTCCTGGTAATGGGACTGGTGACGGCGCGGCAGTATTTTGACGACCCCGGCGCGGAAGAAACCACCCTCCGCAACGATATCCAAAACATCTGCGATAAAGTGGAATGGAGCTGGTTCCGCAAAAACGA
>CBFGLD010000074.1:0-12298 GCA_965649495.1 uncultured Flavihumibacter sp.
AGCGCGGGCTCCCACTCGCAGTGCCGGCGGCCAGGGCCGGTCACCAGGATCATCTACTACCAGGATACGGAACATACCGTTATTGCTAACTGAATTTTCCACCGCACTCACCACACCACCGAATGTTCCGAAAGACGATTCCGGCCATCCACTGAAAACAATGGCAGGATATCCGTCAAAGACGAACCGCACTTTTTGCCCCCCCGTTACCAGGGGAAGATCTACCGGCCGGATGAATAATTCCACCGCATACTGATAGTCGGAAGGAACGATCTCTACCAGCATCTCTCCCTCTTTTACAATTTCATTCAAACCGGCTTTCATGGCCTTGGCTATCTGTCCATCCTGCGGCGCCAACACATAATACAACTGGTTGCGCATATCGTAACTGGTGTAGAGGTTTTCCAGTTTTGCCAATTCACCGGTACCGGTGGCAATCTGTGATTCTGCACTAAACCGTTCTCCCTGTGCCTTGGATATCTTTTCCAGGTATTGTTGCCGTTCACCATTCAGTTCAATGGCCAGACGGCTGAGTTCCTGCTTTGAATTATTCAACTTGATCTGCGCACTGGTTTTTTTTGCCGTAGCTTCCTGCACCGCCTGGCTTCTCTGTTCCAGGCTCAGCAAGGATACGACTCCGGAATCGTACATGACCTTCTGGCGCCGCTGCTGTTCCAGTTTAAAGCCCAGGTCCATTTCAGCAGCTACCAGTTCCATGCTGTCACTGGTGATCTTCATTTGCTGCTGCTGCATTTTGTTTCCAATATCCGCCATTTTGAGTTCCATGGCTTGTTCCAGGTATTTCATCTGCTGACCCAAAGTCAGCACCTTGCCCTGGTAATTTTCCAGCGCTCTTTGCTTCGCCTCCAGTTGTTCTTTGGTCCTGGGAACAAGGTCGGGGTCCAGGTAATCCACTTTAACTTCGGCAAGCTGCAGGATGGTATCCCCTTTCTTCACCAGGTCTCCCTCCTTAATATGCCATTTGAGTATGCGGCCACCAATAATGGCATTGATCTCCTGGGGACGTTGTTCCAGGCGGGAAGTGGTCACCACGCCGCGGGCCCGGATGTTCTGCGTCCAGGGTAAGAACAGGATAATCACCAGCAGGATAAGTATGCCGATGGCCCAGTACTTCACCCGGCTTTTCCTGTCGTTCATATATACCCGTGAAAAAGAGGTGAAGCCCGCATCCGGTGATTCCTTTTGTAATATTTGTTTGATCTGCTCCATACTGCTAGTCGGTTGTATAATATTGCATCACTTCAGACCATTTACCCTGTGCCCGGATTCGACCCTTATCAATCCAGATGATGGTATCAAATTCATGGGAGTAGGTAGTATCGTTGGAAACCACAAAACAGGTGGTAGCCGGCAATTGCCGCAACAGATAATCCTTGATCTGTTGGGTATATTGCGGCTCCAGTCCCAGCCAGGCCTCTTCCAGCAGCAACAGCGGGGGCTGCATCACCAATGCGCGTAATAGTAACAGTTTTTGAACGATCCGGTGGGGAAGCTTGTGTCCGGTGGGATTCAACTCCATTTCCAGCCCCTGTTCCGTTTTCAGTAAGAATTCCCCTAACCCGATCAAGGCAGCAATGCGATGGATTTCATGCAGCGAAACCTGCTGGTTGCCCATAGTGATATTGTCCCGGATGGTACCCTTGAACAGGTCCTGCGTATTCAACATGATGCCGGTTTGCCGGCGCAGGGATTCCAGTGTGTAATTGTTGATGGGAAGTCCATCCATACTGATCACCCCATCAAAGGGCTGGTAGGCTCCGCTGAGCAGCCTGATGAGGCTCGACTTTCCCGAACCGTTTGCGCCGATGACCTGGATTTTTTCTCCGGGACTTGCTGTGAAAGTCAGGTCGTGCAATACGTTTTCGCCCACCATATATCCAAAGGAAAGGCCCTGCACCCCTATTTGGATTCCTTCGGGCCGGGAACTGAGTTCCTGGAGGCCGTCTTTCTCCAGTTCCTGGTCGGAAAGCTTGCCAAGTTTTTCCACCGCCGTCAGAACATCGTAAACACTGTCAAGGTTAACGATCAGCTTTTCCACCGAGGCAATTACCGTAAGGATGATAATTTCCGCGGCAATGAATTGCCCGATATTCAACTGCTGGTTCACCAGCAGCACACTTCCCACGATAAGCATGGTTGCCGTTATGGCCAGCTTTAACCCCACCAGTGTCCAATACTGTAGCTTCAGGATATTAAAATGCCGGGTACGCGCATCCAGGTATTTATTCAGGTAACTATCGGTCCGTTGGTAATGCAGGTGAGCCCCTTTGGAAAATTTGAAGCTGGTAACCACCCTGCCCAGTTCCTGCAGCCATCCCGCCATATCATATTTGTGGTTACTTTCTTCCAGGCTGGTTTGTAGTCCCTGGGAACTGGAAAACCTCAGGATCAGGTATACGATCAGAACGAGGACCAGGCCAAAGAAAATGAAAACCGGGTGATAAAAAGACAATAACAACAAACCAAAGAAGATCTGTATGATAGCGGTAGGGAACTCCAGCAATAATTTACTGAGGCCTTTTTGTAAGGATACAATATCAAAAAACCGGTTGACCAGCTCCGGGAGATAATACTGGTCCACCCCTTTGAGGTTAAGTTTAGGGATGCGGTAAGAGAAATCAAAAGAATAGCGAACAAAGAGTTGCTGCTGGATTTTTTCGTTGAGCTTCATCTGGCTGACCTGGAACTGCCCGTTGAAATAAACGCCGGCCACCACCAGCACAATCAGCACAATGATAGAAGTGGAAATGGACCCTCCCAGCACAAAACTGATGATTGATTGTATTCCCAATGGCAGGGACAATTGCACCAATCCATTCAGGATAGCATAAAAATAGATCGCGCTGATCTCTGCTTTCTGGAACTGCAATACCTTAAATATCCGCTTGAGTGGACCGGACCTGCCATCCGCCATATATTTAATTGTTTAATGCTTCAAAGAAAGTTAGCTGAGCAGAATAACAGGAACGTTTGAAAAAAGTTGGGATTTTACCCAAAAAAATTCATCAGCATTCCGGAAGGCTCAGGGGGATATTGATCGCCAGTCCGCCGTCTGCGGTTTCTTTGTACTTGCTGTTCATGTCCAGTGCCGTCTCCCACATGGTCTTAACCACGGCATCCAGGGATACTTTAGCAAAATCCGGGGAACTCTGCAGGGCCAGCTGGCTGGCAGTGATGGCCTTGATGGCCCCCATGGTATTTCTTTCGATGCAGGGTACCTGTACCAGTCCGCCGATGGGGTCACAGGTCAGTCCCAGGTGATGTTCCATGGCGATCTCCGCCGCCATCAGTGCCTGCCGCTGGGTGCCTCCCATCGATTCGGTAAGGGCCGCAGCGGCCATGGAGGAAGACACCCCGATCTCGGCCTGGCAGCCACCCATGGCGGCGGAGATGGTAGAGCCTTTTTTAAAAATGCTACCGATTTCCGAGGCTGTCAGCAGGAACTGGACGATAGCATCCTCGCTATCACCGTTGCAGAAGACCACAAAGTATTGAAGGACTGCTGGTATTACGCCCGCCGCACCGTTGGTAGGTGCTGTTACCACGCGGCCGAAGGAGGCATTTTCCTCGTTTACTGCCAGGGCGAAACAACTTACCCAGTCGAGGATGTATTTGAAATCATGCCCCCCTTCCCGGATGGCTTGCACCCAGCCCTCGTAGCCGGTGTACTCCCTGCCTTTCATCAATTTTTTATTCAGTGCTGCGGCTCTTCGCTTAACCTGCAATCCCCCCGGTAGTACGCCTTCCTGGTGGCATCCCCGGTAGATACAGGATTTCATCACCTCCCATATCCGGAGCACCCCTTCGCGGGTGGCTTCCGGAGATCGCCAGGCCGATTCATTTTCCAGGACGATCTCATGGATGGCCAATCCTGTTTTGCGGCACCAGTGCAACAGGTCCTCCGCCCGGTCAACGGGGAAGGGTAGCTGCACCTGACCCTCCTGTCCCTGCTGTTGCCCCTCCTGTTGAACAAAGCCCCCTCCCACCGAATAGTAGGTGGCAGCGATATGCTGGCCGTCTTCCAATCCCGCCAAAAAAGTAAGGGCATTCGGATGGAAGGGCAGGGTTTCATGAACCAGGAAAACGATATCCCTGGCAGGGTCAAAAGGTACGGAACAGGCGTTTCCCAACAAGAGTTGCCGGTGGGTCCGGAGGGCATCCATCTTTGTGGTGATGGCATTAACGTCGCAGCTCACCGGATCTTCACCCAGCAGCCCCATTTGCACGGCGATATCGGTTCCATGCCCCTTACCGGTCTTTGCCAGGGAACCGTACAGTAGCACCTGCAGCGTATGAACAGCGGAAAGTTTACCCGCCGCTTCCAGGGAACTTATGAACTGAAGGGCAGCCCGCCAGGGGCCCAGGGTATGGGAGCTGGAGGGACCAACCCCGATTTTGAAAATATCAAATACGGAAATGGGATCGTAAGGCAAAGCAATTATTTTGGGTAAAATTAAAGCAAAGCCCCTGTTGCATCAACAGGGGCTTCAAAACTATGAACCTGGTAATTATCAGTTGAAGTCCACCAGGGCAACATCAAACACCAGGATGGAGTTGGGTGGAATGCTGCCGTTACCCGCTCCGGTACAGCCATAGGCCAGTGCGGAAGGCACCACCAGTTTGATCCTTCCTCCTTTCTTGATCTTGGGAATTCCGATCTGCCAGCCGGGGATCAGTCCTCCCAGGGGCCACCAACGGCTGGGGTCAGCGATGGCGCTGGTCATTTCGTCAAACTTGGTGCCATTGGTCAGAAATCCGCTGTAAGTGACCGCGATCCGGGAATTGAGAGTGGGATACGCACCGGAACCCTCTTCCAGGACCTGGTAATAGAGGCCCGACGGGTCTTTAATGCCCGTGATATTATTGGCAGCCATGTATTGGACCATGGCGGCATCTTCATTTTGGGGAGGTACGGGATTGCAGGTGGTATCCTTTTTGGTACAATGCCAGGTTCCCAACACTGCCACCATGACCAGTACGGCCAGGCCGATTTTCTTCATCATTTCGTTTAAAAATTTTGCGCAAATATATAGGTTGACCTGATTATGACCCTTTTTTATCTCCATCTGTTGCACCGGGTCCAAACTTGTTTTACTCATCAGACCGCGCCTTCAGTTCCCGGTATTTTTGTTCATGGCGCTCCCATTCATGTTGTTTATAAAATATGGCCGAAAAGGTGACGATCAATAACAAAGCTATGACCAGTACCAGGGGGTTGAATTGTGAGCCCGCAACCATGGCCGCCCTTTTGTACCACCCGGTGGCATAATTCAGGATTATGGGGACAGCAATCAGTAACCCGGCGGGCAGCCCCACCAACCAGGACCGGAACAAATTCTTCTGCCGCAGCCGGTTTTGTTCCCAATAGGCGATGAAATCTTTTTCTTCCCTGCTAAGCATGCTTTTTATGCAAAAATAAGGAAGAGGCGATTTTTCCTTATTTTGTGCGCAACCAATCTTTACAGCTTTGAAACTTGACCATTTACTGACACAGTTCCTCTACCAGCACAAAAGACTCAGCCTTCCGGGAATCGGCACCTTTACCGCAGAGGGCAACACCGTTCAATTTGACAACAAAGCCGATAAGGTGATGAGTGAGGAATTGGTGGAATATGTAAAGACACACACCGGTAAAATGCATTCGCTGGCACTTTCCGACCTGGAATCCTACATCATGCTCAACAAGCAATTCCTGAATATCGGTAAGATGTTATATATGGAGGGCATTGGAAGCCTGGTGAAGAATAAGGAAGGGAGTTTTGAATTTACGCCGGGTGGAATGATCGTGGACCGGCTGGATGAGGCTCCGGCAGAAAGTCGCAGGTCCAGTGTTTTCGAAGAAGATTATCGCTTTTCGGATAACCAGTCCGGGTCATCCCGTAAGTGGCTGATCACCCTGGGGGTTATCCTGACGATTGCTATTGTTGTGTGGGGAAGCTGGAAACTGATTACTGCATCCCCTGAAGAGGATGACCTGGGGGGGACACCGCCCCCAGTGCAGGACACCACCGCAGCAGTACAACCGGTAACTGATAGTACCCGCAAGGGCGATAGCCTGTCCCTGGCGTCAGCGGATACCGCTATCAGCAGGCCGGGTGCTGAGATCGTTACATCCGGTGCTGTACCCGCGTCCTGGAAATTCGTTATCCTGCAAACCACTAACGCCGCCAGGGCACAGCGCAGGTTCGCACAATTGAAAGAGTTGGGAAAGAATGTTAAGATGGAATCACGGGATTCTGTGAATTACAAAATATTCTTCACCTTACCCGCATCCATAACCGATACGGCCCGGATCAAAGATTCCCTGAGGATTTTTTACAACGCAAAAGTGGTGGTGGAGCAGTGATGCTCAGAAGGCATTCTTATCACCGCGTACCGAGAGGAAGGCTGTCATGATGATGATGCGGAGGTCCAGCCAGATGGTCCAGTTCTCGAGGTACCAAATATCGTATTCAATACGTTTCTGAAGGAGTTTGTTGTCCGTGATCTCACCGCGGAAGCCATTTACCTGTGCCCAGCCCGTTAAACCGGGTTTCACGAAATGACGGATCATGTATTGCTTGTAAAGATGGCTGAAGTCTTCCGTATGCTTTAACATATGGGGCCGGGGACCCACTACCGACATTTCTCCCATGAAGACGTTAAAAAACTGTGGCAGCTCATCAATATTCGTTTTCCGCATAAAACGGCCCAGCCGCGTAATGCGCGAATCGCCGCGGGTGACCTGTTTTACGTTGGCCTCCGCATTCACCCGCAGACTCCGGAACTTGATGCACCGGAAGGGACGGTTGTTCTTTCCGGAACGCATCTGCATAAAAAATACAGGCCCCCTGGAGTCCAGCTTTATGAGCAACGCAATAATGGGGATTAGCCAGGATAACAGAAAAAGGATGATGAATCCGCTGAAGGCAATATCAAATAACCGCTTCTTGATTCGGTTACCGGTATCCTCCAGGGGCTCGTTGCGCAGCGACAGAACCGGAATATTGTTTACAAAATCCACATAGATATTCCGGTTGACAAATATCTTGTAGTCGGGAACGAATTTAAAATGTACGAATTGCTTTTCGGCAGCTTTTGCCAGTTCGTACAGGTATGGCTGTGTCTCCGGAGCTATGGTGGAATAAATCTCCGTAACCTGGTTTTCCCTTACAAAATTCATGCAGTCTTTCAGGTTGCCCGTTACCGGGAAATCGGTCAGTTCCTGCACCTTCTCCCTGTCTTCAAACAAACCGGCAATATTTACAAACTTAGCCTCCTCCCGGAAATACCGGATGAGCCGTTTTGAGATCTCGTTATATCCCAGTATCACCACATTTTTCTGCAGCCGGAACTTGTTTCGCAAGGAGATCACCAGCAAATTGAAAAAGATCCGGTTGATGGTGAGCAGCAACCCGAAACCTGTGATCACGGCCAGAATGTACAACCGCGAATATTGGTAATGATAGAGGAATATGAATAACAATAAAATGAAAATGGTCAGCAGGTAACATTTCAGTGTCCCCTTGTAGAAGGTCTCAAAATCAAGCCAGTTCTTGCTCAGGTAAAGGGAAGTGAGGTGAACGGATGCCATCCAGGCCAGGTTGATAACGGCAAAGAACAAGTGATACTCTTTTTCCTGGAAGGCATTTGCCCGGTCAATGAAAAAACTGGCCAGCAGCAAAACGACATTCAGGGATAGGATATCCCAAAACCAGAGTATGGTCCGATAAAAGATATAGGAAAGCCTGTTCATATTATTTCAGTTACCGCCAGCTTATGCTTGATAATGGTCACATAAAATGGAAACGATCCTTTCTGCAGTTTGACCATCCCATAACGGCGGGATACCCCCTGCTTTCCAGGCACCCTGCATCACTTTCTGCAGGTAAGGTACTAATTTATCCGGATCCGTTCCTATCAGCTCATTGGTACCCATGGTTACCGTTTCGGGTCTTTCTGTGGAGTTTCGCATGGTCATGCACGGTACCCCCAGGTAAGTGGCTTCTTCGGTGATACCGCCTGAGTCCGTGATCACGGCAAGGGCATGCCGCACCAGGTAAATGAATTCGAGATATGCCATCGGTTCGGCAAGCACGAGCCTTGAATTGGAATAGCCGATACTGTCGAGAACTTTCCGGGTGCGCGGATGTACCGGGAATACCACCGGAAGGTCTCCGGTAGTCTTCATGATAGTGGTCAGGAGGTGTTCTAAATTTCCCGGATCGTCAACATTTGCCGGACGGTGAAGGGTCAGCAGGAAATATTTTTGCTGCTTCAAGCCGCTTTCTTCCCAAAGGGCCGGACACTGCAACCTGTCGAGATTCTGGACCAGCGTATCGATCATGGTATTCCCCACAAAATGGATACGGGATGCACCTACACCGCTTTTGCGCAAATGTTCATTTGCCACCTCACTGGTGGTAAAAAAATGATCGGTAATGGAATCGGTAACAATGCGGTTGATCTCTTCGGGCATGGTCATATCACCCGAACGGATACCCGCTTCCACGTGTACGGCGTCCACATTCAATTTCTTGGCCGTGATGGTACAGGCCATGGTACTGGTAACATCGCCCACTACCAGGATCAGGTCCGGGCGGTTTTCCATCAATTCCTTTTCAAACCGCACCATGATTGCCGCAGTCTGCTCTGCCTGTGTTCCGCCGCCCGCTTCCAGGTTGGCATCGGGCTCCGGAATTCCGAGTTGCTCAAAAAAATCAGCACTCATCTTTTTATCGTAATGCTGGCCGGTGTGTACGAGGCGGAACGACAGCTTCTTTCCGGAAGCCTGTTGCCTCGTTAAGGCTTTAATGATCGGTGAAATCTTCATGAAATTGGGCCGCGCACCTGCCACTATGGTGATCTTCATTTTTATGCTTTAACGGGTTGCTGGTAAATAGAATCGAAGTGATGAATTTTGTTTACGGTATCCTCGATATTATTCCTGGACGATGCACCAAACAATATCGACTCAATATTGGGAAGGCTGCACACATAGTCTAATGCCTCTGCGGGCGAAACAGCCCCCCCCGCCAGCACCTGCATGGCAATGGCGCGGAACTTCCGGGTACGTAAGGTTTCCTCATAAAGCTCCTTTCCTCCTGACATGCGGAACCCTACTTTATTGATACTGGCGCAGATAATAGGGTTTTCAATACCGGCCGACTCCAGCATGTTCAGCAGCGCAGGCATGTTCATCGTAATGAAACCGGGCTCAGCGCCGTACTTCTTTTTAACATAATGGTAGAAAGCCGCCAGAACATCTTTCATACCCAGTCCCAGTAAGAGGTCGGTGACCACATTCTGCAGGAAAATAACAGGGGTTTGAATGCCCCTGAACATTTTCATTTCCGCATCCACCAGCAGCTCCATAATTGACAGGTAATCTTTGGAAAGGAAGGCCACCCCTCCTTTAAAAAGGGAACCGAAAAAATTACCCGGCACATACTGCTTGATCGTTCCGGCAATCCCCAATTCTGTTACGGCATTGGCATACTTATGGGCATAAGGCATACATGGGTAGATCTTGAAGTCCTGGTATTTTGCAGGCTCTTTGCGGATGCTATCGCAGATGTTGGCAATGCGGTCGTGCGTGGTACACATAAAAGTATTAATGCCGCAATCGCGCGCATTGTCAAGGGTTCTCAGGATGGCGGAATCCTCCTTGAAGCGGATAGATTGAGCCATCGACTTATCATCTGAGATATGGTTCACGGCGAAGAACTGGTTATCGCCGAATAGTATTCTTTCCATTTTATGCATGACTGGCTTTTCTGATTAATGCGATGGCTTTATCTGTGGCGGCGGCTGATTCAAATGTATTGAGGGGATGGGAAACCTTACCCTGGATTGCCCTGATGAAATGATCCATCTGGGCGGAATACTCCTCGCCCCGCAGGTAATAATCCACCGGGGGGGTCAGGTCAGTTACATACTTTACATTCCAACCCCTGCTGTACCCATCCGGGCAATTGGCATCCCGGAAAAACACTTTCAACTCATTGGCATCGGAAATGATCTTGCCTTTCTTACCGTTAACAGTAACCGAAGTAGTCATCTTGCGATAAGTATCATCACTCCAGTTGACGGAAAGCATGCCGGAAACCCCGTTCTCCAGCTGCATCATGGCAAATACCGCGTCATCAACATTCCGGGAAAAAATATGCTTCAGCATACTACCCTGTACCGATTGAACGGGTGACAGCAGGTAGTTCACCAGGTCGATCACATGTGATGCATAGTCCATCAGGCAGCCGCCGCCTTCCATAGGATCGGAGCGCCAGGTGTCCTGCTTTTGTTTAACTACTACGGGGCCATAGGCCTGTCCCATAAAATGATACAATTCCCCGATATGGCCTCCGTCCAGCAACTTTTTCACTTCGGCAAAAGTGCCTACGAACTTGTTGTGGTATCCCACCTGGTTCACCAGGTTCTTCTGTCGCGCAAGAGCAATTAGTTCCACTCCTTCTTCGGGATGGAGGCAAAATGGCTTTTCTACGAATACATGCAGTCCTTCCAATAGCATCTCTTTTACCATAGCTGCGTGAAACCGGGTAGGAACGGCAATAACCACGGCATCCGGCCTTGCTTCCCGGATCATTTTTTTATAATCCGTGAAGCAGGGAAATGGGCTGTATTTTTCCAGGGCATCCACCACCAGTTTGGAGGTATCGCAAACTCCAGCCACCTGCACATCGGGGTGCGCCCCGAGGATAGCCAGGTGGGATATACCCATTTTACCCGCGCCTATAAGTCCGACTTTTACCATTACTTCTTATATTTTAATATTTCTGTTTTGAATAACGCATATGCTTTTCTACCCTTATCCATCAAGGTTAGGTCAGGGTCACGGTTCTCAAGCTGGTTCATGTATTTGTGCAGCAGCTCCGGTACCAGGTCCGGTTCGTGTTGCATCAGCCCCTGTTCCAGTAAAAACTTGTCCACTTCCAGGAGTTCATCCTGGTAAACGGAAATGGTGGGAATGCCCAGGATGGCCAGCTCGCGGGTCATGGACCCCCCCGCCCCAATGAACATGGTGCATTCCTTGGCGATCTGGTCAAAATTCATCGGTTTATCGGGTACCCGTATACGTGAAAACTTTGCCTGCCGGTAATGCTCCAGCTGCGTTTTGTCCCTGGGCAATATGGTGATGGCATACTGGTCCTGTACCGCTTCCAGTGTTTTGTCCAGGAAGTTTAGTCCGCCCTTGTAGTATTGCGCTGTTAAAGGTTCCGGCCGTACATAAATCGTTTTGGCATCGGGGGGATTCCGGCGCCTGGCGGCATGGATCTCCTCTCCTTTTTTCCAGAGATAGATACCCTCCTTTACCCCGGGGTACTGACGGACCCTACGGGCACCACCTCCTTTCCGCAGTATCTTTTCCACGGGAAGGTTTTCGGGGATCAACACCAGGCTGGCAAACAGAAAACAGGGAATATTTCCCAGGGCGTGTTCGTTGTCATTGGTATAGATGGACGGAATGCCCAGCAGCTTAGCTACCACAGGCGAATGAAAAGAGCTTTGGGATACGGCAAGGTCGATCTTTTTATCCTTCAAAAAACGCCTGAGTTGCATCACCCGGATGGGATAGCCAAACAATTTCTTATAAAAGTTTTTACCATAATGTTCGCCCACAATAGTGAAGTCAAGCCCTTTCTGCTGCAGGAGGTCTACTGTATTGGCCAGCGGCCTGCAGGTAATGATGATCTCGTTGCCTTCGGCTTCCAGGTCACGGATCATGTCATGGAACATATTGATGTGAGGCGAATTCGAAAGATCAAACCAGATTCTCATGTTGCGATTTGGGTGATGTTTGTAAGGGTTTTCCGGAAGCTTCCGCAAACATGGCCAGGGCATATAACATCCAGGCCTGCGACCAGCGCATATAAGGTATCCGGGAGGAAAAGTATTTATTGACCTGGAAATAAAAATAACCGCTGCTATCCTGCATGTTGCGGATGGTCCATTGCAGCACTTTCCCGGCCAGCGCTTCATATTCTTTGAACCTGCCCAGCTTTACTAAAGTGATGACCAATTGTGCGGGGGCGTGGATATCGATCGGGTATACTGAATCGTTATAGTATTTGGCAATTCCTTCTTCCGTAAAAAATGTATGGATATAATATTCAAATCCCTTTTCCATATTGGACTTAAAGCTGTGATCGCCGGTATACTTCGTGTAATCATATAGGCATTCCAAGTTATAGCCCGTATGGAAATTATCAATCCAGTAATGGAAAGAATAGGTGCCGTAACTCCAGGAGCCATCGGCCTTTTGGTGCTTGCAGCAAAAAGC
>CBFGLD010000075.1:0-12171 GCA_965649495.1 uncultured Flavihumibacter sp.
AGCGCGCGCCGCAGAAATTGACGACAGCTTTGATACCTGGGTTTTTTTGCCCAATCACGGGCAGTCCGGGAAACCGGGATCGGGCATGGTATAAATCATAATAAACCGGGTTGAGTTACAGCACCCATTCCACTTCTCCCACCCTGAACCGGCGTTGTGATGTATCGGATGTAATCAATTCTCCTGTTGCGTTTACCTGCATAATGGTGGTTTCGAAGGTTTCAGAACCTTTCCGTAGTAACACTTTTTTACCCCTGCTGTATAACAACTGGTTGTAATCATTGAGCAGGACGGCATGCTGTTCAGCGTTCGCCAGTTGCTGCCATCGCCATTCCAGGCAAGCCAAAAGGTCCTTCACCAAAGGCAGCACTTCATGGTCTTTTCCCGTGATCTGTTTCAGGGAAACCGGTCTTTTAGCCATGGGGTTGAAATCCACCTGGTTAATGTTGATTCCTATCCCTGCTATGGCAAACTGCCAGTTAAATCCCGACCATTTATTTTCAATCAGAATTCCGCCTGCCTTTCTGTCACGCCAGTAGAGGTCGTTGGGCCATTTTATGTTAATATCGCCTCTGGATAGCGGATCCAGCCAATCGGAACAGCCCAATGCGATGGCCATACTCAGGAGGAAAGGCAGATTGGGGTTCAGTTTGGAGGCATCCAGCACAATGCTGAGGAGAATATTCTGCCCCGGCATGCTGGTCCATTGCCTGCCCATTCGGCCCTTTCCGGCGGTTTGTTCCATTGCCAAAAAGCATTCTCCATGTGTTGCCAGTCGGGCATGAACCCTTGCCATGGCATAGTTGTTGGAGCTATCAACTGACTCCAGTACGGTCATAAGGTGGCCGATGTGGTAAACGGGCATGGCGTTGCGTAAAAGTTTAGTTACTTTTGAACGTGGCGAATGTAGTATTTTCAGTTTTTTGATCACTAAAAGAATAGATTATTGGAACCATTGTCATCTTTAGCTTCCCGTCAACGCAACAGCGTGACCCGCTTAACCAAGAATGCCAAGATTCTCAAGACCATTGTTAAGGCTATACAGGACAAGAAAGGCGAAAACATAGTTTCGCTGGACCTCCGGAAGATTCATGAAGCCGTGGCAGACTTTTTCATTATTTGCCAGGCCAGTTCCAACACTCAGGTAAAAGCCATTGCAGACGAAGTGGAATTCCAGGTGAAGGAGGAAACGGGTGAAAGTCCCTACCGCCACGAAGGGCACCAGGCTGCGCAGTGGATACTGATAGATTATGTGAACGTGGTAGTGCATGTGATGCAGCCGGAAACCCGCAAATTCTATCGCCTGGAAGAGATGTGGAGTGATGCTCCCATGACAGAGCATAAATGGTAATATAACAGGATCTTATGAACAAAGGGATCCTTTTTGCATTGTAATATTTCATAGTTTAATAATTATATGTCACAGGAAGATTTGAAACCAAACGACAGGGGGTTTAACAGGATGAGGCCGAGGCCGGAAGGGGGGAATGACCCGCGCAGGGGTCCCAAATTCAACATTTACTGGATCTGGGGAGCCCTGGCAGTGATCCTGCTTGGATTCAACCTCTTCAGCACCTTCACTCCGGAGGCCAGGCGGATCAATTTTGATGTTTTCAAAAATGAGATGCTTTCCAAAGGGGACGTGGAGAAGATCATTCTGATCAGTAATAAAAACCTGGTTCGGGTATATATTAAAAAGGACAGCCTGAAGAAAGAGTATTATGCTTCAAAGCTTCCCAAGAATTATAAAGCCGAAGCCGATAAGGGGCCACAGTTTGAATTTACCATTGCCAAGCCCGAAATTTTCACAGATGACCTCCGTGATTTTTATACTAAAAATCCAGGAATCCGGGAAGTGCCGAGGATCGATGAAACAGAAGGCGACTGGCTGGCACCTATTTTCCAGTTTATACTACCTATTTTCATAATTGTACTTATCTGGGTGCTCCTGATGCGAAAAATGGGAGGCGGTGCCGGCGGTGGCGCTGGTCCCGGTGGTATTTTCAATATTGGAAAGTCAAAGGCGCAATTGTTTGACAAGGGAACCAAAGTTAATATCACCTTCAACGATGTTGCCGGACTGGATGAAGCGAAGGTGGAAGTGATGGAGATCGTTGATTTTCTGAAGAACCCTAAAAAATATACCAACCTGGGGGGTAAGATTCCAAAAGGGGCGTTGCTGGTTGGTCCTCCGGGAACCGGTAAAACGCTGTTGGCAAAAGCTATGGCGGGCGAGGCCCAGGTTCCTTTCTTTAGTTTGAGCGGATCTGATTTTGTAGAAATGTTCGTAGGGGTGGGTGCCAGTCGGGTTCGCGACCTGTTCAAGCAGGCACGGGAAAAAGCACCTTGTATCATCTTCATTGATGAGATCGATGCTATTGGCCGGGCAAGGGGTAAAAACGCTATCATGAGTAATGATGAGCGCGAAAGCACCCTTAACCAGTTACTGGTTGAAATGGATGGATTCAGTGGGGAAAGCGGTATCATCGTTTTGGCAGCCACCAACCGTCCGGATGTACTGGATTCGGCACTGCTGCGCCCCGGGCGTTTTGACCGCCAGATATCCATCGATAAGCCGGATGTAAAAGGAAGGGAAGCGATTTTTAAGGTTCACCTCAAGCCCATCAAGGTATCCGAACATGTTGATATCCATAAACTGGCCGAACAAACTCCGGGTTTTGCCGGGGCAGACATCGCAAACGTATGTAATGAGGCAGCCCTGATAGCCGCACGTAAAGGAAAGGAAGCGGTGGATATGAGTGATTTCCAGGATGCTGTTGACCGTGTGATCGGCGGACTGGAAAAAAAGAATAAGATCATTTCTCCGGATGAGAAAAAGATCATCGCCTACCATGAAGCGGGTCATGCTATCTGTGGCTGGTACCTGGAACATGCTTATCCGTTGTTGAAGGTGACCATCGTTCCAAGAGGCACGGCAGCACTTGGGTATGCGCAGTATACTCCTAAAGAACAATATCTCTATAATACCGACCAGCTGATGGACCAGATCTGCATGACGCTGGGGGGAAGGGCTGCGGAAGATATTTTCTTCGGCAAGATTTCCACAGGCGCCCAGAATGACCTGCAACAGATCACCAGAATTGCCTATTCAATGGTAACAGTATATGGCATGAACGATAAGGTAGGTAATATCAGTTTCTATGATCCCCAACAGGAGAACAGTTTCACCAAGCCTTATTCGGAAGAAACCTCTCGCCTGATCGATGAAGAGGTCAGGAGCCTGATAGATGCCGCATATATCCGTACCAAGCAACTGCTGACAGAGAAAAAGGCACAGGTTGAAATACTGGCAGAAAAACTGCTGGATAAGGAAGTACTCTTCCAAAGTGATGTGGAGCAACTCATCGGTAAGAGACCTTATGAAGAGAAGAAAACCATCGATGTAGAGGAAACACCATCAATCGTATAAGAAGCATATGAATATATCAGCTTCCAAAGAGAATATCTTGAAGAAGATCCGGAAGGCGTTGAGTGATTCAACGCCTCTTCCTTTTCCTGCCAGTGAAGGCAACACCTCTGTGTTTGAACCCCGGCAGGAAGATCTGGAAGTATTATTTGCAGGCGCGTTTACCGGGCTCCAGGGAAAATTTATATTTTGTATGGATCAGGATGAATTACGTTCCCAACTTAAAATTTTGCTGGAACAGGCTTCCCTGAATAAAGTTTATTGCAGGGAAAAGCAGCTCCTGGATTTGCTGGAGGGTTTTTCATTTTCGGATGATCTTGCAGGTTGTGACGTCAGTATAACGGGTTGTGAGTTCCTGGTGGCACGTACAGGTACTATCGTTATGAGTTCGGGGCAGGAGAGTGGGCGAACTACCAGTGTGTATGCGCCGATTCATATTTGTATTGCAGGCACAGATCAGCTGGTATATGATCTGCGCGATGGCCTGAAAGCCATGCGGGAAAAGTATGCCGGAACCTTGCCATCTCTCATAACGTTTGCTTCAGGCCCCAGCAGAACAGCCGATATTGAAAAAACCCTCGTGGTAGGGGTGCACGGTCCCAGGGAAGTTTACCTTTTCCTGGTTGACAATCTTTGACACCAATAATTATATTCTCATGAACCTTGATCCGCAACATCAATTATTTGTGTATGGCTCCCTCCGGGAGGGTTTCAGGCACCCAGCCTACGAATATATCCGCCGATATTTTGAGTTCGTTTCCCCGGCACATGTGCCGGGATCCCTATACGATATGGGAGATTATCCCGCAGCTATACCCGCAACAGGAGATTCCAGAATTATAGGGGAACTGTACCGCATCCGCGAAACTGATGAATTTGAGTGGGCGATGGGGCAGTTGGACGATTACGAAGGAGTAATTGTGGAAAGAGAAGAGCCACAATTATACCGGAGGGAAATGACCGATGTATTGCTGCCGGAAGGAAAGATAACCCAGGCCTGGATCTATTGGTTCAACGGTGATGTTACCGGGAAACAAAAGATCCAATCTGGAGATGTGCTGGAATACCTGCGGGCAAAAGGTGGGTTTTAATGCACGTATATTTGCACCCATGCAGTTAACAGCCGGCAAGAAAATATATTTCCTCTCCGATTTCCACCTGGGGGCGCCTGACTACGCTACCAGCCTGGAAAGGGAAAAACGCATCGTTCAATTCCTCGACCAGGTTAGCAGGGATGCTGCCATGGTATTGATAGTTGGTGATCTTTTTGATTTCTGGTATGAATATCGTTCGGTGGTGCCTAAGGGTTATGTAAGATTGCTTGGCAAACTTGCATGGATGACCGACCATGGCATAGCAGTTCATTTTTTTGTAGGCAACCACGACATGTGGATGAACGGCTATTTCCAGCAAGAATTGAACATCCCCGTTTTCCATGAAGAAAAAGAATATGAATTCAACGGAAAAAAATTCCTGGTAGGTCATGGGGATGGCCTGGGTCCGGGTGATCATGGATATAAGTTCATTAAAAAAATTTTCCGTAACCAGACCTGCCAATGGCTGTTTGGGTTGCTGCATCCAACCCTTGGTATCGGGTTAGCTAATTTCCTGAGCAGGAAGAGTCGGGCCGCTACCGGTCAGACTGATGAAGTATTCCTGGGCGAAGAAAACGAATGGCTGGTGATTTACAGCAAAGAAAGATTAGCCCAACAGCATTTTGATTTTTTTGTTTTTGGACACCGGCACCTCCCTCTTGACATTTCCCTGGAAGGAGGCAGCAGGTATATCAATTTAGGAGATTGGTTGCGTTATAATACCTATGCAGTATTTGATGGATCTTTACTACACCTGAAAAAATGGGAATCATGAAATGGATGCTCTGCCTGCTTCTCATCCTATCAGGATTCGGAACCCGGGCCCAGGAACCAGAGTCCGGCAAGCAGGGAGATACCCTTGAGTTCATAGGTTTGGCCGGGAAGGATATCATCGATTTTGAGGTAGATAACCTGGGTGCCATTTACTTACTAAACAAAACCGGACAGTTAAAAAAAACGGCTCCCAATAATGATTCCATTTCAGTTTTCAATGACGTAAGAAGATATGGAAAAATTCATTCCATGGATGTTTCCAATCCCCTAAAAGTGTTATTGTATTTTAAGGATTTTGGCTCAGTAGTTGTGCTGGATCGGTTCCTGAGTATCCGGAATACCATCGACCTGCGAAAGCAGGGCATCTTCCAGGCGAAAGCCGTAAGCCAGTCCTTTGATAATGGTATCTGGGTTTACGATGAAATGAATGCAAAACTGAAAAGATTAGACGATAATGGTAAACTGGTATCGGAAACAGCAGATTTCCGGGTTCTGACTGAATCTCCACCCTCGCCGGTGAGCGTATTCGATACAGACAAGCAGGTATACCTGTATGACCCCGGTCAAGGTCTTTACATCCTGGATTATTTTGGTGGCCTGGTTAAGAAAATTGCATTATTGCAGTGGTCCGATCTGCAGGTCATTGAAGGAGATATATTTGGCAGAAAAGGTAACCTGCTTTTAAAATATAAAACCGGAACCCGGCAACTGGAGGAAAAACATATGGGTGAACACCTAACAGGTATGGAAAAGATGAAGGTGGTAGCCGGCCGCCTGTTTTTCCTGAAAGAAGGTAAAGTCTATATGTATTCATTGGCCAACTAAATAAAGTAATGAACGAGATACTGGATTATGTTTTCCTGGATAACCCGATCAGGGCATATTTGATTTGTGCCGGAACCATCCTGCTCGTTATTTTACTGAAGCGGTTCCTCTCACGCGTAGTCTCTAAACTTCTTTTCAAGCTCATCCGGCAAAGGTCGTGGAAGATAGACCAGAAAGCATTTGTGGAATTACTGTTCCAACCCATGCAGGTTTTCCTGATCATTACCATCACAATGATTGGGTTGGATAAGTTGAAGTTTCCCTCACAACTGGAATTTGAAATATATCATGTCAGTTTCCGCAGTATTATTGACAGTATTGCAAAAGCGATCATGGTCATAACATTTATCTGGTTGTTAAGGCGGATCATCGATTTCATTGCTTTATTGATGGAGCAAAAGGCGAACATGACCGCAGACATGGCCGATAACCAGATGGTTGTTTTCTTTAAGGATTTTTTCAAGGTACTCCTGATCATACTGGGCATTTTGCTGGTGATCAAGTTTTCGTTTAATAAAGATATAACTACTTACCTGGCGGGACTTAGTATTGTTGCCGGTGCGCTTGCCCTTGCTGCCAGGGAAAGCCTTGAGAATCTGATCGCATCGTTTATCATATTTTTTGATAAGCCCTTTCATGTGGGTGACCTGGTAAAGGTTCAAACCATAACCGGAACCGTTGAAAAGATAGGCTTGAGGAGTACACGGCTCAGAACCGATCAAAAAACCTATGTAACAGTTCCCAATAAGCAAATGGTAGACAGCATCATGGACAACCTGAGTTTGCGAACCCAGCGGCGGTCGGATCTGAAATTAGAATTGTCGCTGCAAACATCATCGGTGAAACTGGATCATACCATTGCGGGGATCAAACAGATACTAAGTCATCCTGCCGTCGAATCGTATACCTGTTTCATGAGTGATATTACGGCCAATGCTTTTATCATTACGATCGAATATTACGCTGCATTGATCCCTATCGTTGACTTTAACCAGCTAAGGCAGACGATAAACCTGGAGATATTGCGATTACTGGAATCATTGCAGGTAGATCTTGCTGGTGAAAACAAGGAGATCATCATTAAAGACTTGCCTTGAGTTCCAGCAGGAAAGCTTTGAAACCCTGGAGCGATTTGATCAGCGCAAACTGATTTTCAGTTTTTTTCTTTTGGTGCTTGAGGTGTTCACGTGCGCCTTCCAGGGTGAACTTCCGTACCCGGATCAAATGATAGATCAGGTGCAGGGTTTTGACGTCTTCCGGACGGAAGAAGCGATCACCCTTTCGGTTTTTGCGGGGTTGCAGCATTCCATCGAATTCATTCGCCCAGCTGCGGATGAGGGAAGGATTCATGCGGAACATATTGGCCACGTCTCCAATACTATAATATTGTTTGGAATACAAGCTGTCATCTGGCGGGATTTCTATCAGGTCAGCCTCCGCTGCAATTTCTTTCAGTGATTTTCGGCCTCTTTTTCCAGGAGAAGCAGATTTCCAAACTTTTTCTTTTTCCTTGCGCCCCGGTTTTTTACGAATGGTCAGGATGGTAGATTCATCCGTGATCGCGATTTTTTGAGGTGCTATTTCGGGTTCCACCACCTCTGTTGCCGGGGTTTCCGGCACAGCTGCTTCCTGCAACGGTGTTTCCGGCTCTTCCAAGCCAAAACTCAAACTTATCTGTTGGTAAGGTTTCATCCCGGGATAAAGATACAAATGGTAGGCAGCAATAATGAAGCCATAATTAAATTTACAGGATGCTACCCTTAATCGAGACTTTGGTTACTGGCAGCAGCCATTTTCAGCAGGCGGTCGTATTGTTCAGGCGTTAGATCGTTGTAGAAAAAGTAAACGGGATCCAGCCTTTTTCCGTTTTTATGAACTTCGTAATGCAAGTGCGGACCTGTAGATTTACCGGTGCTTCCCACATAACCGATGATCTCACCACGCTTGACACGCTGACCGCGACGGGCTTTAATTTTATACATGTGCCCGTAAAGAGATTCATAACCATATCCGTGGTTGATGATCACATGATTGCCATACCCGTTCCCAGTATTGCCAGCAAGTTGAACCGTTCCATTGGCAGTTGCGTAGATCGGGGTGCCCTGTGGAGCTGCAAAATCAAGTCCGGCATGCATTTTAACGGTTTTGTAAACAGGGTCAATGCGATATCCAAATCCGGAAGCTATCCGGTTAAGGTCCTTATTGCTGACAGGCTGAATAGCGGGAGTGGCTGCCAGTAGTATTTCCTTGTTCCGGATAAAACCCTGAATGTCCTCGTATGATTTATTCTGGTAGCTGATACGCTTGATGAGGTTGTTGATATTATCTACAATATCCACATACAGGGCATCGGCATCCATAGCCTGTACCAACTGGATCTCTTTAGCTTTCTCCATTTCTTTAACCCTTGCCGAATCCGGAATAGGGCTGGCTTCAAAAATAGAGCGGTATACTTCGTTGTCGCGCTTTTCCAGTTCCACCATCTGTTGTTGCATTTTCCCGATCTGCCGGGATAAAAGGTCATAGTTTTCGCGGGATTTTTCGTATTGCTGGCGGAGAATCTTTTCTTTGGGGGAATCCAGGTATTGGAATGCGATGGATACAATAATGAGTGCAGTGACCAGGGATGCGGCTATAAATCCCAAGGCCCGAAGGAGCTTGACCCTGAGCGGCGTTTCCAGTTTTTCATACCGGAGGGTATTGGGGTTATAGTAATATTTGATCTTTTTCATATATTCCTGCACAGCCCATTTCCTTAGCTTTGCACCACTTTCACCGGCTATTCGCAAATATAGCAGGCGAAGGGCCAATTTCACTCAAGAATCATTCCGAATTATGCTGACAAGTGCCGAGATCAGAAAACAATACCTCGATTTTTTTGCCTCCAAGGGTCATGTCATAGTGCCCTCTGCACCGATTGTGGTCAAAAACGATCCTACCCTGTTATTTACCAACGCGGGGATGAACCAGTTCAAGGATTATTTCCTGGGTAACCAGGTTCCCCCTTCCAAAAGAGTGGCAGATACCCAGAAATGCCTGCGGGTGAGCGGCAAGCATAATGATCTGGAGGAAGTAGGTGTGGACACCTACCACCATACCATGTTTGAAATGTTGGGCAACTGGAGCTTTGGCGACTATTTTAAAAAAGAAGCCATCGCCTGGAGCTGGGAATTGTTGACAGGGGTTTATAAAATTCCCAAGGATCGTTTGTACGTCACCGTATTTGAAGGCGATGTACGTGAAAATTTACCCCGGGATGAAGAAGCAATTGCCGAATGGAAAAAGTGGATAGCTGAAGACAGGATCCTGATGGGTAATAAAAAAGATAATTTCTGGGAGATGGGTGATACCGGTCCCTGTGGTCCCTGTACTGAAATTCACGTTGATTGCAGACCTGATGCAGAACGGCTGGCAATTGATGGAAAGTCGCTTGTGAATAATGATCACCCCCAGGTGATCGAAATATGGAACAATGTATTCATTCAATTCAACCGGATGAAGGATGGCAGCCTGCAACCTCTGCCAGCCAAACACGTGGATACGGGTATGGGACTGGAACGGCTGGTTCGTGTATTGCAGGAGAAAACATCCAATTATGATACAGATCTTTTCAGCCTAACTATAACTTCTACCGGAAAAATTGTTGGAAAAGAGTATACTGCTTCCGATACCCGCCAGGATGTAGCATTCAGGGTAATTGCCGATCATATCAGGGCTATCGCCTTTACCATCGCAGATGGGCAGCTACCTTCGAATACGGGTGCAGGTTATGTGATCCGGCGCATATTGAGGCGCGCTGTTCGCTATTATTATTCTTACCTGGATTACAAGCAACCCCTGTTGCACCAGTTAATGCCCGTATTGGCTAAACAATTTGAGACTGTCTTCCCCGAACTTTTTCAACAACTTGACTTTGTTTCAAAAGTGGTGAAAGAAGAAGAGGATGCGTTCTTACGAACACTCGACAAGGGATTAAGAAAAATCGAAGATATTTTGGAACTGGCACGTAATGGCAATAAAATGGTGGAAGGATCGGCTGCCTTTGAATTGTATGATACCTACGGGTTCCCTATTGATCTCACCAGATTGATTGCCCGTGAAAATGGCCTGGAAGTAGATGAGACGGGGTTTGAAAGAGAAATGTTAATGCAGAAAGAGAGGAGTCGTGCTGCAACAGCTATCGATACGGAAGACTGGGTGGTACTGAATGACAACGCCCTTATGCAATTCGTGGGATACGATACCCTGGAAATAGAAACCAGGGTACTTAAATATCGCAAGGTCAAAGCAAAAGGAAAAGACGCTTTTCAATTGGTATTGTCGGTAACCCCCTTCTATGCGGAAAGCGGCGGACAGGTAGGAGATACCGGAATATTGAGCTTTGAAGGAGAGGAAGTAAAAGTCCTGGATACTAAAAGAGAAAATGACCTGATTATACATTTCGTTGAAAAGCTTCCCGTAAATATAACCGGGGTGGTACTGGCCCGGGTAGATCGGGAGCGGCGAAATCGTACCGAAGCCCACCACTCGGCCACACACCTGCTGCATGCAGCACTGCGCCAGGTTTTGGGAACACATGTGGCTCAGAAGGGATCGCTGGTTAATGAGGAGCATTTGCGATTTGACTTTTCACATTTTGCTAAAGTAGGTGAGGAAGAGCTTAGTCGCATTGAAGCTATGGTAAACCAAAAGATCCGGGAAAATTTCCCTGTTATTACCCGGGAAATGCCAAAACAGGAGGCTATAGACATGGGTGCTATGGCGCTCTTCGGAGAGAAATATGCTGATGTGGTAAGAGTGGTGGTAATGGATAGTTCCTATTCTGTTGAGCTCTGTGGAGGAACCCATGTGGATGCCACGGGGGAACTTGGATTTTTTAAATTTAAGAGTGAATCTGCGGTTGCGGCTGGTGTAAGAAGGATCGAGGCCGTGGCAGGAGTTGCAGCAGAAGAGTGGTTGTCCATACAACTTGCACAATTAAATGGTATACGGGAAACGCTGAAGAACCCCAAAGAACTCCAAAAATCCATAGAAAATACACTGGCAGAAAATGCTCTCTTAAGAAAACAACTTGAGAGCCTGGAGGCTAAAGCCCTTTCGGGTATACGAAATGAACTGCTTCAGAAAGTTGAGCTCGTCAATGGAGTGCAATTTGTAGGTGCTGTAGTGGAAGTAGGTAATGCGGATGCCCTGAAAAAATTGTGCTTTGACCTGAAATCTCACCTCAACGATTTTATGGCAGTGCTTTGTGCCAACATAGCTGGAAAACCTTTTGTTGCCATCGCTATTGCCGACAGCCTGGTTACAGGCAGGGGATTAGATGCCGGTAAACTTATCAAGGAGCAGGTAGCTCCCTTGATAAAAGGCGGCGGAGGAGGCCAGAAGAACCTGGCGACCGCCGGTGGCCAGGATGCCGGCAGCCTGGAGGAGGTAGTCCAAAAAATCAAAAAGGTTATTTAGGCAGGTCCAGTTTTAACATTTCCGAAGTTTTTCGTAGATAATTATTTACCCTATATTTGATCTACGAAAAACGCCGTAAATGAAAAGCATTGTAAAAAAACTGATAGTCACTTCCCTTTGTTTCGGGATTATTATCTTCGGCCCCATTACTGTACTGGCCCAGAAGACAGGAAAAAAGACCGGAGATAAGTTTGGGGAGTATGACCAAATCATCATTAAACGTAAAGGCACTTCCGATTGGGAATTTTCCACCAAAGGAGAAAAGGGTGAGAAAGGTTCCAAAGGCAAAAAGGGGGATAAGGATATTAAACTGGTTATTGAAATTAATGATGACCGCGTTCATGTTAATGGTGAACCTCTTGCAGAATTCAATGACGACCGTATTGCCATTTTGAAAAAAAATATCATTGTGCGGGATGGTAATACTATGCGGATTACCGTTCCCCAGCCACCCCGCTCACCTTTTCTGGGAGAGGGACGAAATTTTGAATGGAATGATGGCGATAACATGGTATTTAATTTTTCTGGAAACGGCGCATTTTTGGGTGTTTCCAGTGAAGCTTCCGAAAATGGAGCGATGATCACCGAAGT
>CBFGLD010000076.1:0-12153 GCA_965649495.1 uncultured Flavihumibacter sp.
TCCCGATGAAAATGAAGGCCATTGATCCTCACTCCAGGCTCCACGTCAAAGAACAATTCGTGGAAGGGAACATCGTAGGTAAATTTGAAATCCTGGTGTAGTTTCTCTGGTTTGAATATCAGCTTCTCCTGGAAAATATAAGCCAGGATGCTGAGTACAGCCATCGCCATCAGGATATAAACATAAAAGGGCATGCGTTGCTCTCACCGCGGTCCTCAGAACTGGTGATGTTCTTCGTGGAAAATCCTTTTCAGCCGGATAGAGGTTACGGGTGCAACAATGAGCGGGAATTTTTCCACCACTACATTGGAGGGGTCAAGCCCGAAGCCCCTTTCTTCGGAAAGGCTGATTTCCTTCAACCAGAAATAGAATTTCATGACCACCCTTTCAAAAAAGGGTAACTCATTGTCCTGGCTCAGGTATTTTTCCATGACCACAAACTGGAAATCGCCAACTACATTATTTCGTTCCAGGCTCTCATAGCGACTGTAGATATTGACTTCCTTGTTGTTCACCAGTTCTTCCACCACCTTCCTGAAAAGCAGGTTGATCCTGGGTTCCATGCGGAATCCCAGCCTGAATTCAACCCGGATAATATCGTTGGGGATAATATGGTCCACCACGTATTCACAGGTATATGGGTCATCCAGGGTATCTACGTGCACAAACCAATAGATGTCTGCACGTTTGGGTTTCTTGTTCAGAATGGAGTAAATGATCTTGTGCTCAATTTCCTTGGGGTTATTGGCACTTGTCATATAAACCAGGTGGGTGGCATGTTTGGGTACGGTTTTGTCGTTGCTCAGTTCCTGGATCATGGGGACGTAATGTTCCAGCCGCACAAATTCAACGTAGCGGTTCTTGATCTTCCTGCTGCGGTATGAAACATACATCACCAGGAACATGGCCGCACCAATCATCAGGGTGATATAGCCTCCGTGTGTGAATTTTTCCAGCAGTGCTATCAGGAATGTTATTTCAATGATCACGAAAGTGATGATAAAAACATAGATGAAAAGAGAAGGAACCCTTTTCGCAACCATGTAATTCGCAAATAAAATCGTGGTAGAGATAAAGGTTACGATGATCGCCAATCCATAGGCAGCTTCCATGCGGGACGACTCCTTAAAATATAGTACGATGCCTACACAGCCAATAAACATCATGGTGTTGATGCCGGGAATAAACAGTTGTCCTTTTTCTTCGGAGGGATACCGGATTTTCAATTTGGGCCAGAGATTCAGTCGCATTGCTTCGCTGATAAGGGTATAGGCGCCGGAGATCATGGCCTGGCTGGCGATAATGGCGGCGGTGGTGGCAATGATCACTCCCGGGATAATAAACCATTGTGGCATCAGGTCATAAAATGCGTTGATACCCAGGCTTGCCTTTGTTTCCGGGGTAACCAGGATACCGGTTCGGTGTGCCAGCAGGTAAGCTCCCTGCCCAAAGTAGTTGAGCAGGAGGCAGGCTTTTACATATATCCAGGAGATACGGATATTGCTGCGCCCGCAATGCCCCAGGTCACTGTACAATGCCTCGGCTCCCGTAGTACACAGGAATACCGCTCCGAGCAACCAGATGGCCTTAGGGTAGGTTGCCAGGAATTCCACCGCGTAATAAGGATTCAGTGCTTTCAGGATGGAAAAGTCATCTGATATATGCAGGATACCCAATACTCCCAGCATGGTAAACCAGGTCATCATGATGGGGCCGAACATCCTCCCGATGGAGGCGGTCCCAAACTGCTGCATGAAAAAGAAAATGGAGATGATAGCCAGTACTATATATACGATGGTGGAAGTCTTTAATTCATGGAATACCGGCAGTTCTTTCAATCCCTCTATGGAAGAAGTGATGGTCATGGGTGGTGTGATGATGCCATCCGCCAGGAGTGAGGCACCCCCGATCATAGCAGGAATGACCAGCCATTTTTTTTGCCGTCGGACGAGGGCATATAAAGCAAAGGTTCCTCCTTCACCCCGGTTATCGGCCCGTAATACCAGCCAGACATATTTTACAGTAGTAATGAGCGTTAAGGTCCATATGATACAGGAAAGCGAACCAATGATCAGGTCATCGGTAATTTCCCTCCCGGAAATGATTGCATTGTAAACATATAAAGGAGAAGTTCCAATATCACCATAGATGATTCCAAGTGCAATCAGCAGTCCCCCAAGCGAGACCTTATTTAAATTTTTTCCCACAGTTGGTCAATTATGCCGGTAAACCGGAAGGTACTAAACAAAAAAAGCACGGTTTCCCGTAGCCGCATTGCAAAGGTATAGTTAAAAATATGATACAAAGCGCATATGTTATACCCGTAAACAACCCCCGAATAAGTAAAATTGTCTCTTATTTGTGTTCATAGGAACTTAACTTTATTAAAAGCACGCATCATGAAGATAGGCCTTAGTATTTTGGGCTTGGTATTGTTAGCATCGACTGCCGCTTTGGCGCAATCGCCCCGTGTCCTGTATTCAGAACCGGAAAAGGAAGACAGTCGCCGTACCAATTTTGAGATCATCGGGAAACTTAATAACGATTTCCTCATTTATAAGAATAATCGCAACGATCATGCCATCAGCATATATGACGATGGCATGCAATTGAAGGAAAGGGTGCCCCTGGACTTCATGCCGGACCGGGTAATCAATATGGACTTCATTACCTTTCCCGACAAAGCCTACCTGGTTTACCAATACCAGAAAAAGCGCGTGGTGTACTGCGATTATGTGACCATTGGTGAAAAGGGCAAACCCCTGGGGCAGCCGGTTAACCTGGATACCACTGAGGTGAACTACGCTTCCAATAATAAGATCTACTCTGTGATCAGCAGTGACGACAAGCAGAAGATCATGCTTTTCAAAGTGAACAGCAGTGATCCCAAGCGGTTTTTTATCACATCATTCCTGTATGATAATAATATGGGACTGATAACCCGGAACCTCAGCCAGGTTGCCATGGAAGGCAAGAATGAGAATTTCACCGATTTCTACCTGAGCAACGCCGGCGAGTTGATCACGGCCAAGTATACCCGCGCCGGGAATAACAGCGACTATATTTCAGGAGTGAATATGCTGGTCAAACATCCGGACTCGCTGGGCTTCAATATCCGTAATGTAGACATCGGCAAGCAGATCCTGGATGAGTTGCTTTTGAAGATCGACAATAATAATAACCGGGTGTTGCTGGCCTCTTTTTTCTCGCGCCAGAAAAGGGGCAATATGGAAGGACTCTATTTCGTGAACTGGGATACCCGCACCAATTCCAAGCTGCTGGATACGGCCATTGTTTTCAACGATGAACTGCGGGTTTTGGTTAAAGGGAATTCATCCAATAAGAAGACCGCTTTCAACGATTTCTTCATCAAGAACATTTATACCCGGAAAGACGGTGGCTTTGCGGTGGTAAGCGAGGTGTTGTATACCACTTCCCGCTATAATAATTTCAACCGGTGGGATTACCTGGGCTGGGGAAATCCCTGGATGAGCCCCATGAGTTATTATTACTGGAGCCCCATGTACAATCCCTGGCGTATGCCCTGGGGGCGTTATGGGTGGAACAGCAACCCGGCCCAGCGCTATTTTGCGGAAAACGTCATGGTACTTTCCTTCGATAAGGATGGAGGCCTGGAATGGAGCAATGTGATCTCCAAGAACCAATTTGACGATGAGTCTGACAACCTGATTTCTTATGGAAATATGAATACAGGCGGTGAAGTACACTTTCTTTTTAATACATTCGAGCGGCGGACCTTTGTGCTGACCGACCAGAGCATCGATGCAACCGGTAAAATCACCAGGTATCCGACACTGAAAAACCTTGACAAGGGGTACGATTTCATGCCAAGATTTGCGAAACAGGTTAGTGCCCGGCAAATGATCATTCCGTGCCTGTACAGGAATTACCTGTGCTTTGCCAGGGTGGACTATTAAAAAAAACTAACCCATTGTGATAGGAGTCTTCAAGCAAAAGAGCCCGGCAAACGCGTTCGTATTGCTGATCTATGCGCTGATCCTGAAAATTCCGTTGTTCCTGAATTCGCCGGCACCGCTGCGTCAGGAAGAAGACAACTATCTCTATAACCTGGTACTGGACCTGCTGTTGCCTGTGGCGGGAGCAAAAGGATTTCTCTATGGCTTGCTGGCATTCGTATTTCTTTACCTGCAGGCAAGCCTGCTGAACCGGATCACCAATACCCTCCGGCTATTTCCCAAATCCAACTACCTGGTGGGGATGTCATTCCTGCTGATCAGCTCCCTGTTACCGGAATGGAACCTGTTCAGCTCTACCTTGCTGGTGAATTTTATACTGATCTGGATCTTTTACGGTATGACGCGTTGGTACAATAGTAACCGGCCCTTATCCGCTATTTTCAATACCTGCCTGCTGGTGGGGTTGTTGCCGTTGATCTATAAGCCCGCAGTGGCGTATGTGCTGCTGGTGATACTGGCCATAATAATTACCCGTCCAATGCGGGTGGGGGAGTGGTTCGTAGCCCTGGTGGGTTTTCTTTCCCCTTATTATTTCCTGTTGGTCATATTATTCCTGGCCGATACATTACCCACGGGCACGCTGGCACCCACCCTTAATTTCCGCCTCCCCCGCATACCGGGATCTTTATGGATCACGATGGGGCTGCTGTTCATGGTAGCGCCCTTTCTGACAGGAGGCTTTTTTGTTCAGGACAACCTGAACAAGATGCTGATCCAGGTACGCAAATGCTGGAGCCTGTTGCTCAGCATGCTGCTGGTAGGACTTATCATCATCCTGGTAAACCCGGGGAACAATTACCAGCACTGGCTACTGGGCATAACACCCCTTGCCTGTTTCCATGCCGCCACCTTTTATTACCCCGCTTCCAACCTGTTCCCGGTAATCCTGCACTGGATCATTTTTGCCTTTGCCATCGTGGTAAATTATTTCCCCCAACTGACCTGAACGCATTTGCCGGCAATGGACTAACTTTGCGGCCAACATTGACCACCAGTCATCACCTTTTTGATTAATTCTATATGAAATTTGGCGTTGTTGTTTTCCCTGGTTCCAATTGCGATCGCGACATGCTGGATGCGCTGCAGCACGACCTGGGCCAGGAAGTGATCCAGTTATGGCACAAGGATAAGGACCTCAGCGGGTTCAATAAAGAAGATGCCATCGTTTTACCCGGCGGGTTCTCCTACGGGGATTACCTTCGTTGCGGTGCAGTTGCGCGCTTTAGTCCGATGATGCAAAGCGTGATCGAGTTCGCAAACAACGGTGGGAAGGTGTTGGGCGTCTGCAACGGGTTCCAGATCCTTTGCGAAGCGCACCTCCTGCCTGGTGTATTACTGCGGAATGCCAACCAGCAATTCATTTGCAAGAATGTGTACCTGAAGGGCCAGGGAGCAGACAAAGCCCTTAAGATTCCCATTGCGCATGGGGAAGGACGTTATTATGCGGATGAAGCCACCCTTGACCAGCTGGAAGCCAACGGACAGGTTATCTACAAATATTGTGATGAAGCCGGGCTGGTGACGGAAGCGGCCAATCCCAATGGCACCAGCCGGAATATTGCGGGGATCCGCAATGCCACCGGAAATGTCTTCGGAATGATGCCTCACCCGGAGCGCGCCTGTAGTGATGCCCTGGGTAATATTGATGGTCGCCTTATCCTGGAAACTTTGTTAATGAAATGATACAAGTTCCGGTAAGGAACAAAAGTCACATAACGCACAATCCCTCCCAGGTAATTTTATACTTTAATTAGAATTAGAAGACGGATTTTTGCATCATGAAAAAAATCATTTCTACACTACTGGCCCTGGTTGTTACGGTGGCCCTTTTTGCACAGAGTGATAAACAGGTCAAATGGTCTTTCCAAACCAAAAAGATCGCCGAAAATACTTACGAAGTAAGGATGACAGCTAATATTGGCGGGAATTATCATATGTACGCCCAGGAGGGTGGTGACGGCCCGGTATCCACTTCGTTCAATTTCACCAAGAACCCCTTGCTTACCCTGAATGGTAAAGTAGCGGAGCAGGGAAAGGTAAAGAAGGTTTTTGAGGAAGCATTCAGTTCTGACGTACGTTATTACGAAAAGCAGGTGGACTTTGTACAGGTAGTGAAGGTGAAAGGCAAGGCCAAAACCAACCTGGCCGGAAAAGTGGAATTCATGGTTTGTAATGAAAAGGAATGCCTTCCCCCGGCGACCGTTAATTTTAAAGTGGCTGTAGGCGGTTAATCGCCCAATATACTTATACCCAAACAACGAGTTCCGAACGGACTCGTTTGTTTTTTCACCAAACCCCTGTAATCTGATGACCAGGAAAGTTCTGTTTAGTATCGCGACCCTTTTCTTCAGCATAACCCTTTTTGCGCAGGAAACCCTCAGCCCGGTAAAGTGGGAATATGACAACCGGAAGGAATCCAGTGGAGCATATGTTCTGCAATTCAGGGCTGCCATTACTCCAGGCTGGAAGTTATTTTCCACCACCATGCCGGATGATGCCCCCAATAGCCGCATCCAGCTGGATACGCCAACTACGGTAACTATCGGCCCTATAAAGGAAACCGGGGCGCTACAGGAAAAACCTGAGCCGCTGTTTGATGGAATGACCATCCGTTATTATGAGAACGAGCTGCTGTTGGAAGTACCCGTAGCTTCTATCACGGCCGGGCAGGATATCAAAGGCAGCATTCTGTATATGGCCATCCGGGGCGACGAAGTGGCCGGTCCCGAAGAATTCCCGTTTCGCTTTGCCGTGTCCGCCACCGGTGAGTTAGCTGCCAAAGCCGCCGGGCCTCAGGAGTCGGCCACTGCCAGCAACCAGATCCGCCGGGAGGCTATCCAATTGGACCAGCCTGCTGCAGATTGCGGTGGTACGGGGCTGGAGGACAGCAGCGAAAAAGGACTGCTGAATATTTTTATCCTTGGTTTCCTGGGTGGGTTGATCGCCTTATTCACCCCTTGCGTATTCCCCATGATACCGCTGACCGTATCCTTTTTTACCAAAAAATCACAGGACCGGCGAAAAGGGATCGGTAATGCACTGCTCTATGGATTTTTTATATTCCTCATTTATATATTATTGTCAGCCCCCTTCCATTTCCTGGATACGCTGAACCCGGAGATTCTTAATAATATATCCACCAACGTCTGGTTGAACCTGCTGTTCTTTGTCATTTTCGTTGTTTTTGCCCTGTCGTTTTTCGGGCTTTTCGAAATCACATTGCCCAGCCGGTTCTCGAATTCGGTGGATCACAAGGCGGGAATTGGCGGTACGCTGGGTATTTTCTTTATGGCCCTGACGCTAGCCCTGGTAAGCTTCAGTTGTACCGGTCCCATCCTGGGACCCCTGCTGGCAGGCTCGCTTTCCACTGATGGCGGAGCGATGCAACTGACGGTAGGCATGGGCGGATTCGGTCTGGCCCTGGCACTGCCTTTTGCCCTGTTTGCACTCTTCCCGAACTGGCTGAACGCCATACCCAAATCAGGGGGCTGGCTGACCACCGTTAAAGTAGTGCTTGGGTTCCTGGAGCTGGCACTGGCCATCAAGTTCCTGAGTAATGCCGATCTGGTTAAACACTGGGGGCTCCTCAAAAGAGAAGTATTCTTTGCCATTTGGATCCTCATCGGGGTGGCCCTGAGCCTCTACCTCTTTGGCATCCTCCGGTTCCGCCACGAAGGTGCCGTCCGGAAGCTGGGTAAAGTCCGGATTCTTGCCGGGGTCTTTTTTGCCCTCTTCACTCTATACCTGGTACCGGGGCTCACTAATACCAAATATGCGAACCGAGCACTTATCAGCGGATTCCCGCCACCACTTACCTACAGTATCTATGGGCATGAATCCGCATCGGGAAAGGGGGTGGAAGCCAATGTAGTGAACGAGTATGAAAAAGCGCTGGAAATGGCCAGGGCTCAGAATAAACCTTTGCTGGTGGACTTCACCGGCTGGGCCTGCGTCAACTGCCGCAAAATGGAAGAAAACGTTTGGACCAAGCCCGAGGTGAAAGCATTGATAGAGAAAGAATTCATCCTGGTATCCCTGTATGTGGATGACCGGCAGAAACTTCCCGACGATGAGCAATTCATTTATACCAATGCCAAGGGAGAAAAGAAAAACATCATTACAGTGGGGGATAAATTTGCCACCATGGAAACCGAAAATTTCCGCAATGCCTCGCAGCCATTGTATGTGATCCTGGACCCCAATGAAAAGCTGCTCAACAAACCGGTTGGATATATGCCGGATGAAAAAGAATACCTCGATTGGCTGAACTGCGGCCTGAACGAGGCAAAGAAATAAGCGAGAACAGAACTGGCCAATAAAAAAAGCCCCCGGAACTCCGGGGGCTTTATAATTAGGCGTCATTCTGCAACAACCTTCCGACGGGCAAGCGAAACAGTTTGTCAGAGGGAGCCACAGAATGACAAAATCTTAATCAATCTGGTGACTATGTAAAATTACGGATGGAAAGAACTTTTGTTGTAAAAACTGGTTTAAAAATCCATTAAAATCACAGCGCGATATTTTTTTCGGCCATCATCTTGCGAAGATTGATCAGTCCGTAGCGCATCCGTCCAAGGGCAGTGTTGATACTGCAGTTGGTCAGGGCTGCGATCTCTTTAAAACTGAGTTCCGCATAGTGACGGAGGATGATTACCTCCCGCTGGTCTTCGGGCAGCAGGTCCAGCATCTTGCGCACACGGTCATGGCTTTGGCGCTTCATCATGCTAACGTCTGCACCGTCTTCGGTAAAATTGATCACTTCAAAGATATCGCGCTCATCACTTGTTTTGATGGCTGGGGTACGCTTCACTTTGCGGAAATGATCCACGCACAGGTTGTGTGCAATACGCATAGCCCAGGGAAGGAACTTTCCTTCTTCAGTGTAGCGGCCCACCCGAAGGGTGTCGATGATCTTGATCAGGACGTCCTGGAAAATATCTTCGGCAAGATATTTGTCTTTAACCAGGAACAGGATGGAAGTGTACAGTTTGTCTTTGTGGCGCAGGATAAGTGTTTCCAAAGCGCTCATGTCGCCATCCATAAACATATGGATCAGCTCATTGTCTGTTTTTGTGCAAAGTGATTTCATAAACTCTACGGTTTTTATTAGGATTAAAGTTAAAAACGGGATATTGGTTACTGGGTTCGGGAAAATACGAGTAAGTGTAGTAGATATACGATAGGCGTGAGTTTTAGGTTTTTCGAATAGGACGTAATTAGACTACCAAGATAATATTTTTTTATAATAAACAAAAAAATGTGAAAATTTTTTTGCGCCTTTATCCAATACTTTTGTGAACCAGTATGAAGAAGACCGTGTCAAAGCCACCCGCTGACACCAATGATATCTATATTAAAGGTGCAAGGGTTCACAATCTTAAGAATATAGACGTTACCATTCCGCGTAACAAGTTTGTAGTAGTTACCGGTGTTTCCGGTTCAGGAAAATCATCGCTTACTATAGATACCTTATTTGCCGAAGGCCAGCGTCGGTATGCAGAAAGCCTTAGCGCATATGCGAGACAGTTCCTGATGCGCATGAACAAGCCCGATGTAGATTATATTAAAGGACTATGTCCGGCTATCGCTATCGAGCAAAAAGTAATAACACGCACGCCGCGTTCCACAGTGGGCAGTATGACCGAGATATACGATTACCTGCGGTTGCTATATGCCCGTGTGGGTAGAACCATCAGTCCCGTTTCGGGTCGTGAAGTTCGCAAGGACGATGTGACCGATGTAGTGCAGGCCATACAAGCCTTGCAGGAAGGGGATAAGGTGCTGGTGCTGGTACCCTTTCGCCAACACCATAACCGGAGTGTGGAGGAAGAATTGAAAATTCTGTTACAAAAAGGTTTCAGTCGCCTGTATGCCGGCGAAGTACAACGCATTGAGGAACTGGTGGAATCCTTCGCTACCACCAAGCCCTGGAAGCCGTCTCCCAAAAAGCCCGTTTACCTGCTGGTAGACCGGTTGGTGGTGAAGTCATTTGACGAGGATGACCTTCATCGGGTAGCCGACTCCGTTGGTACGGCGTTTTACGAAGGGGAAGGGGAAATGATCCTGCAGGTCAATGAAAAAGATACGCTGTCCTTTTCCAACCGGTTTGAGTTGGATGGGATGGTATTTGAGGAACCCGTTCCCAACCTGTTCTCTTTTAATAATCCCTTTGGCGCCTGCCCCACCTGTGAAGGATTTTCACAAGTGCTGGGAATAGATGAAGACCTGGTGATCCCGGACAAACGTTTAAGTGTATACGAAGGAGCTGTGGCACCCTGGAAAGGAGAGAAGCTGGGCTGGTGGAAAGAGCAGTTTGTCAAAGCCTCCCGGCAGTCGGGTTTCCCGGTACATAAAGCTGTTGCGGACCTCACCAGGGAACAATACCGGCAACTCTGGAAAGGGGTGGCACCGGCACTGGGCATTGACGATTTTTTTGCCGAGGTGGAACAGAACCTGTACAAAGTGCAATACCGGGTGCTGCTGAGCCGGTACCGGGGGCGTACTACCTGTCCGGATTGTGAAGGGTATCGCCTGCGCAAGGAAGCGCTTTACGTGAAAGTCGGTGGCAGGCATATCGGCGAGCTTTGCGAAATGCCGGTGCGGGACCTGCAGCAGTGGTTCCGGAAATTGGAATTAAGTGAAAGCGATGGTAAGATCGCCAAACGGATATTGCAGGAAGTGGAAACGCGGATCGGCACCCTGATGGATGTGGGCTTGGGCTACCTGACCCTGGCCCGACTGGCCAACAGTCTGAGTGGCGGAGAAAGCCAGCGTATCCAGCTTACGCGTAGCCTGGGCAGCAATCTCACCAATTCCTTATATATCCTGGACGAGCCCTCTATCGGTCTGCATTCACGCGATACCGAAAGGCTGATCAGCGTGCTGAAAAACCTGCGCGACCTGGGAAATACCGTTGTGGTGGTGGAGCACGATGAAATGATGATGCGGCAGGCCGACCATATTATTGATATGGGGCCGCTGGCCAGTCACCTTGGAGGGGAAGTAGTGGCGGCAGGTGATTACGATGCTATAGTTGAGGATGCGGACAGCCTGACGGGTAAATACCTCTCCGGAACCCTGTCGATTGATCCCCCGGCCAAACCCAGGAACTGGCGGAGATCTGTGACCGTGAAAGGTGCCCGGCAACACAACCTGAAAAACATCGATGCGGAATTTCCGCTGGGCGTGTTCACCGTAGTGAGCGGCGTCAGCGGCAGCGGCAAGACCACCCTGGTCAAACAGATCCTGTATCCCGCCCTGCAGAAACTCAAAGGGGAAGCCGCCGATAAGGTAGGTATGCACCGCTCCATAGAAGGGGACATAGATTTCATTACGCAGGTGGAACTGGTGGACCAGAATCCCATTGGTAAATCATCCCGGAGCAACCCGGTGACCTATATCAAGGCATGGGATGGCATCCGCGACCTGTATGCTTCCCAGCAGCTCAGCAAAATGCGCGGCTTTCAGCCCAAGCATTTCTCCTTTAATGTGGATGGTGGTCGGTGCGATGCCTGTAAAGGAGAAGGAGAGCAGGTAGTGGAAATGCAGTTCCTGGCCGATGTGCACCTGGTGTGCGAGGTTTGTGGCGGCAAACGCTTCAAGGAAGAAGTGCTGGAAGTAACCTATCGCGAGAAGAATATTTACGATGTATTGGAAATGGGGGTGGATGAAGCCATTCGTTTCTTTGCGGATGAAAAAGATGTGGTGAACAAGATTAAACCACTCAGTGATGTAGGGCTTGGGTATGTAAAACTGGGACAGTCCTCTGACACCCTATCGGGCGGGGAGGCCCAGCGGGTCAAACTGGCTTCCTTCCTGGGAAGGGGACGGGCGCAGGGCCATATCCTCTTCATATTTGACGAGCCCACCACGGGGTTGCATTTCCACGATATCAAAAAACTGCTGGCATCATTTAATGCACTGGTTGAACAAGGGCATACCATCCTGGTGATTGAACACAATACAGATGTAATTAAGAGCGCCGACTGGGTGATAGACCTGGGACCGGAAGCGGGCGACGGAGGTGGGGAACTGGTATATGCGGGACTGCCATCGGGACTCAAAAAAGTTAAAGAAAGCAAGACCGGAAAGTTCCTGTAACAGAAAAAGAGATGGCAACCGCCATCTCTTTTTCGTTGGAGTTTTAATGGTCAGA
>CBFGLD010000077.1:0-12043 GCA_965649495.1 uncultured Flavihumibacter sp.
AATTCATATCATTATTTTTGTAATACAAAAATCGTGCTGAAATGAGAAAACTGGATATGATAAATTATTTATATTAAAAAAGCAACGGGTTAAACCGTTGCTTTTAAGAATATAAGGCAGGTGGGACATTTATTTTACCGGGGGTTTCCGGCGTATGCGCACCGTGCCGTTTTGCTGGAGGTTGGACGTCAGGAAAACTTCCTGGGTATTATTGCCGTCGTATACCACCATCAGGGCAGTATTAGGGGGGATCCGACCGAGGTTTTCGGCGAACATGGCGATATCGTTGAATTCTTTCGTTGGATCCAGCTTTACGTAAATGGTAGTGGCTTTTGCGGAGATCATTTGTTTTTCCACTACCGGGGCTCCGTTCAGGAAAACCGAGATCGTGTCGCCGTCCACGTCACCGTTATCATAAAAGCTTACGCGGATGGAATCACCGGAAACGGCCACATCGTTGGTGATCACGGTTTGGCGTTGCTTGAAGCGGGTTACCAGGGATTTATAGTTCACATCCGGTCCTTTGATAGTGGTCTTTTCGCTATTAGGGGCAGCGGAACGGATCTCCGGGCCATCGGCACCATCAATCACTATCTTATCTTCCACGGAAGGCTGCCATAATTGCTTGGCCACCGCATTGGTCACTTCTTCCTCCTGTTCCACCAGGGAATCCAGGGAGAAAAGGACCCGAAGTTCTGGACAGGTATACCGGTGTTGCGCATCCGAAACAAAAGCACCCCGTATGAAGCTGCCCACTTTGGAGACCCGTAGGGTTCCTTCAAAGGCCATGTTACAGGTCACTCCGTCAATGGAGTTCGATTTATAAAAAGTGACCGGCATTTCAGGGATCCGTATCTGCCGGGTTTTGGGATCGTAAGTGCCTTTTACAAAAAAGCTTTGGTAGCCGTTCCGGAAATAATAGCCGAAAATGCCTTCTACTTTATTGCCGTTCTGCTTTACAATCAGTTGGGTGAGATAATTGTTGAATGTGCCGTCCAGCACCACATCAGCCTTACCGTACCAGCTGCCCGTTGTGGAGGTGGTGCTTGTTTGCGCACCCGCACAGATGGTAAGGGCCATCAAGGATATCAGAAGTAAACAACGCATGTTGAAAATTAAGGATTTTAACTATAGAATGACGGATTTTTACGATTCTTATTATAGGTGCAATAAATTATTTCAGGTAACGTTTTATGTCCCTTTCCACATCTCTTTTTTTGATGGTTTCCCGTTTGTCGTAGATTTTTTTACCCTTACCCAAACCGATCTCCAGTTTCGCAATATTTTTCTCGTTAAAGAAGATGCGGAGAGGAACGATGGTATATCCTTTTTCCTTGATTTTGGTTTCCAGCTTTCTGAGCTCCTTTTTGTGCAGCAGCAGTTTTCTTTCCTGGGTAGGTTCGTGCTTATGAGTAGTGCCAAATGCATATTCGGAGATATGCATGTTCTTTACGAACAATTCGCCCTTATTGAAAATGCAATAAGCATCGTTAAAACTAACTTTGCCGTTGCGAATAGCTTTTACTTCTGTACCCACTAATACCATGCCCGCTATATAAGTGGTTTCAAAATAGTACTCGTGAAATGCTGCCCTGTTCTTTAGTTCCACTTTATTTGATCAGGAAGGTTTTCACTCCCCATGTTTTATTCCGATTAATTATTAAAGAGCACCAGCAGGGTTCCCAACCTTTGCTTGAGTTCTTTCCGGTCGATGATGAAATCCAGGAAACCGTGCTCCAGCAGGAATTCACTTCGCTGGAAGCCGGGAGGCAGGTCGCGTTTGATCGTTTCCTTGATTACACGGGGTCCTGCAAAACCTATGAGAGCACCCGGTTCGGCGATATTGAGGTCACCCAGCATCCCGAATGAAGCAGATATCCCTCCGAAAGAAGGATCTGTCAAAAAGGAAAGGTAGGGAACTCCGGCATCGGTCATTTGAGATAGTTTACCCGAAACCTTGGCCAGCTGCATCAGGGAAAAAGCACTTTCCATCATGCGGGCTCCACCGGATTTACAGATAATCATTAACGGTAGCCGGTGCTCCAGGCAATAATCAACAGCGCGGGAGATCCTTTCGCCCATCACACTTCCCAATGAACCGCCTATGAATTCGAAATCCATACAGGCAATAACAATGCCGTTTCCATGGATCTCACCTTTAGCTACCCGGATAGAATCCGTTATATCCGTTTTACTCCAGATCTCTTTCAACCTTTTTTCATAAGATTTCAGGTCGGTAAAGTGCAGGAAATCCTTGGAACGGATATTCTCGAACATCACGTTGAAATTGCCGCTATCAAAAAGAATATCGAAATATTCATCACTTCCGATGCGGTGATGGTAATTGCACTTGGGACATACGAATAAATGCTCGCGCAATTCATTCATGGTACAGATAAAATTGCATTCCGGACACTTGGTCCATAAACCTTCCGGGGTCTCTTTTTTATCGGCGGTACTGGTAAGAATTCCTTTTTTGATACGTTTGAACCAGCTGCTCTTGGATTCTTCGGTTTGTCCTTCTTCACCAGCCAGGTTTGCATCAAAGTCTTCTTCGTGTTGTGCCATGCTCCAGGTAATTTTGGCGGCTAAGATAAGAAACCTGACTGATACCGGAATTCAAGGTGCTGGTGAAACGGTTTTGCTTTTTTTTACCCTCATGATACCGGCGGTAGCAAGGGAGTTAAAGGGATGGATAAAAAGCGATTCGGGATCGCTTTTTATCCATCTTGCCATTATGATTTTCGCATATGCTTGAAGGCATTGATCAACCCGTTCGTGGAACTATCGTGCGAAAGTACCGGCTGGTCATCAGCCAGTTCGGGCAATATCTTATTGGCCAGTTGCTTTCCCAATTCAACGCCCCATTGGTCAAAACTGAAGATATTCCAGATGATGCCCTGCACGAAAATTTTATGTTCATAGAGCGCGATTAGCTGCCCCAGAGCAAAGGGGGTTAATTTTTTGATCAGAAAGGAATTGGTAGGGCGGTTACCCTGGAAGACTTTAAAAGGAGCCAGTTTTGCAATGGCGCCTTCGTCCATACCCGCAGGTTGGAGTTCGCGATGCACTTCTTCCAGGGTTTTTCCATTCATCAGGGCTTCCGTCTGGGCAAAAAAATTGGACAGCAGCTTTTGGTGGTGATCTCCCACAGGGTTATGGCTGATGGCGGGAGCGATAAAATCGCAGGGTATAAGTGGAGTTCCCTGGTGTATCAACTGGTAGAAGGCGTGCTGGCCATTGGTACCGGGTTCTCCCCAAATTACCGGTCCTGTGGCATAATCCACAAGGTTACCGTTACGATCAACCGATTTCCCATTGCTTTCCATATTTCCCTGTTGGAAGTAGGCAGCAAAGCGGTGCATATATTGATCGTAAGGCAGGATCGTTTCTGTTTGAGCTCCGAAGAAATTGGTATACCAGATTCCCGTGAGGGCCATCAATACGGGTATATTCTGGTCAAATGGTTGGTTCCTGAAATGTTCATCGGAATGAAAGGCACCCTGTAGCAACTCGTCAAAAGCGTCATAACCGATAGTGAGGGCTATGGAAAGGCCGATGGCACTCCAGAGGGAATAGCGGCCACCCACCCAATCCCAGAAGCCGAACATATTATTTTTATCGATGCCAAATTTTACCACTTCCTTTTCATTGGTAGAGAGGGCGACAAAATGTTTGGATACCAGCTGCGCGTCACCGGCAGTTTGGAGGAACCATTCCCGGGCCGTCAGGGCGTTGGTCATGGTTTCCTGGGTGGTAAATGTCTTGGATGCAACGAGGAAAAGGGTTTGTTCGGGATCCACTTTTTTAAGTGTTTCCATGATATGGGTGCCATCCACATTAGAAACAAAAAATGGTTGAATATCCTTTTTCCAATAGGGTTTCAGTGCCTCAGTAACCATAAGGGGTCCCAAATCACTGCCGCCGATCCCGATATTTACGATATAGCGGATAGGCTTACCCGAATACCCCTTCCATTCCCCCGAATGGATCTTTTCACAAAAGGATTTCATGCGTGCTTTCACCTCCAGTACATCGGGCATAACATCTTTTCCATCTGTCACCACGGGCTTTCCGGAAACATTTCGAAGGGCGGTATGCAACACGGCCCTGCCTTCGGTCTGGTTGATGGCCTTGCCCTGGAACATGGCATCAATGGCTTCTTCCAGTCTGCATTCGCGTGCCAGGTCAATCAACAGTTTCCAGGTCTTTTCTGTGATGATGTTCTTGGAAAAATCAACGAGGAGGTCAGCACTGCAGCGGCTGAATTTTTTGAACCTGTCAGGATCCTGCAAGAATAAGTCCCGCATATGAACCTGTTTCATATCCGATGCATAATGGGCAGCCAATTCCTGCCAGGCTTTGGTAGCATTTGGTTTTACGTTAGGTAACATTCTTTAGTTTTTGCTTGCGGGCGTAAAATTAGTCATTTACAGCCCATCTATGACCGATAGCAGCCTGGTGATCATTTCCTGGTTGACATCAAGGTGGGTTACCATACGCACCTGGGTGGGAGAGATGGCCATGCAATGGATATCGTAATGTTTTAGGGTGTCGGTGAAGGTTACAGCAGTGTAACGCCCGGTGACACTAAAGATCAGGATATTGGTTTCCACCGGCATGATGTCGCTTACGAAATCCTTTTCAGCAAGGGACGCCGCGATCTCTTTGGCATGGTCGTGATCCGTTTTTAATCTGCCGATATGGTGTTCCAGGGCAAATATTCCTGCTGCCGCCATGAATCCTGCCTGGCGCATGCCTCCTCCAAACACTTTTCTGATGCGGCGCGCCTGTCGAATAAATGCTTCCGATCCAAGCAGCAGGCTGCCGATGGGGCACCCCAATCCTTTATTCAGACAAATCGAGATGCTGTCAAACAGTTCCCCGTACTGGCGGGGTGATTGCCCGGTGGCCACCAGTGCATTAAACAGGCGGGCCCCATCGAGGTGCAGGCGGAGACCGTTTACGGTGCAGGCATGTTTTATAGCCACCATATCCTCCCAATTGTAACAGGATCCGCCACCACGGTTGCTGGTGTTTTCAAGGCAGACCAGGCTGGTGCGCGCTTTGTGAACATCATCAGGGTTGACGGCATTAACCACCTGCTCAGCCGTGATGCGGCCCCTGTTGCCGGGTAAGGCTTTGACCTGTGAACCGGAATGAAAGGCAATTCCTCCCCCTTCATAAATATAAACATGGGCCTGTTGCTCGCAGATTACTTCATCACCGGGCAGGGTATGTACTTTGATGGCAACCTGGTTGCTCATGGTGCCAGACGGGCAAAACAGGGCAGCCTCTTTTCCAAAGAGGGCGGCAGCTTTTGTTTCCAGGAGGTTAACACTGGGGTCTTCGTGAAAAACATCGTCCCCCACTTCGGCTCGGAACATGGCATCAAGCATGGCAGGGGTGGGTCGAGTAAAGGTGTCGGAACGCAATTCGATTCTCATGCCCGCAAATATAAGGAGGCTATGGAGGTGTCTGACACTTGTTCGCGAGACGTCCGGACTTATCTGCGAACATTCTCTGAATAAGTGTCCGGACGTCTCGCGAACAAGTGTCAGACACGTAAAAACAATCAGACCAATGGGCAATCATTTTTACCGGCATTTAAATAACACGATAAACATAAATCCTCTTATAAATCAATAAATTATATTATTTGTATTGATTTTTAATGCTTCGTGAGCTATGTCGGTTTATAATATACTGCAATTTGCACCTGTTTGATTAATCTCCTGTGTATAAGTAATGCGCAATTATCTCTTACCAATTCCAGGTGCTTCTTATATTGTTTACGCCAATCCTATATATTTGCTTCCCTCTAAAAACTGGAAATAGTGCGTTTAAAGAGTTTAGAAATAAAAGGTTTCAAAAGTTTCGCGGATAAAACGGTAGTCCATTTTGACCAGAACATCACGGGCATTGTGGGACCGAATGGATGCGGCAAGAGTAATATCATTGACAGCATTCGTTGGGTAATTGGTGAGCAGAAGATCAGCCAGTTACGTTCTGAGAACCTGGAGAGCCTGGTGTTCAACGGGTCGAGAACGCGTTCGGCATCGGGACTTGCGGAGGTGAGCCTTACTTTTGAGAATACGAAAAACCTGCTTCCAACCGAATTCAATACTGTTACCATCACCCGCAAGTTTTATAAGAGCGGGGAAAGTGAGTACCGCCTTAACGATGTTAGTTGCAGGCTCAAGGATATCCAGAATCTCTTTATGGATACGGGAGTGAGCACGGACAGTTACAGTATCATTGAATTGGGGATGGTAGACGACCTGATCAAAGACAAGGATAACAGTCGCCGCCGCATGCTGGAGCAGGCGGCAGGCATTTCCATTTATAAGACCCGGAAAAAAGAGGCAAAGCAAAAACTGGATGCCACCGAACAGGACCTGGCAAGGATCGAGGACCTGCTTTTCGAAATCAACAACCAGTTGAAGGCACTGGAGAACCAGGCCAAAAAAGCGGAGAAATACTACGAAATAAAAAAGGACTACCGGGAGTTGTCGATTGAGCTGGCAAAAGCTGCCCTGGAAGGTTTCAACCTTACTTACCGCGAACTCAATGAGCAGACGGCTGCGGAAACAGATCGTAGGATTCAGTTGGAAGCCGTTATCGCCCAGGAAGAAGCATTCATAGAACAGGAGAAAGTAGGGTTTATTGAAAAAGAGCGGGCCCTGCAAAGCATGCAGCATGAATTCAATGACCTGCTGCAAGTGTTACGATCCAGGGAGAACGACAAGAACCTGGCTTCCCAGCGGCTGAATTTTTTGCAGGAGAAAGAAAGCAGCCTGCAGGAGTTCCTGCAAAAAAGCGAAGGTCAGTTAAAGGGGCTGGAAGAGAGTATTGCTTTTACCAGCCTGCAGGTTGAAGAGGAAGAGGGTAAGCTGGAAACATTTGAATCGCAACTGGACGAGTATAAGCTGGCCGTTGAAGAAAAGCGGGGTTCCTTTGACCAGCAGCGATCAGCAATAGACGCCGTACGCGCGGAGAATCTACAGATCCAGCGAAACCAGTTTGAGGCTGAAAAGAAAGTAGCTGTTGCAGACACATCGATCCAGAACCTGCAGCGAACCATCAACCAGTTAGAAGAAGAAAGGGAAGTCCGGGGCAGCCAACTGAAGCAGTTAGAGGAAGATCGTAGTATAAAGGAGCAGGAGTTGGAATCGCGTCAGAAAGACCTCCAGCAATTGCAGGAACACCACGAAAGAACCAAGGAACAGATCCTGCAAACACAGGGTGAGCTAGAAATCCTTCGCCAGCAATTGGCGGAAGAGAGCAGGAAGTACGATGCCCGTAGAAATGAACACGACCTGCTGAAAAGCCTGATTGATTCGATGGAGGGATATCCCGAAAGCGTAAAGTTTTTGCACAATAATCCAAACTGGAACCATACAGCCCCCATATTATCGGATATCATTTATGTAAAGGAAGAATACCGGGCTGCCGTAGAGAATGTGCTGGAACCCTACCTCAACTATTACATAGTAAACGACCTGAGTGAGGGGTTGCAGGCGGTGCACCTACTGGATTCTAACAAAAAAGGTAAGGCTAATTTTTTCCTTCTGGAAAAATTCAATGAGCCGGTTAATACCCTTCACCAGCCGGGGGGCACAATTCCTGCTATGGACGTGATAGAAGTGGATGGCCAATACCGGCAGTTAGCGGAACACCTGTTAGGTAATGTTTTCATTGCAGAGGACGAACAAGCTTTGGAGCATAGTAATGGGGCTGTAATCCTGGAGAAAACGGGAAAATATGTAAAAGGAAAATATTCCCTAACCGGTGGCAGTGTCGGTTTGTTTGAAGGAAAAAAGATCGGAAGGGCCAAGAACCTTGAAAAACTGCATGAGCAGATCGTAGTACAGGAAAAGATCGTGAATGACCTGAAGGCTGAGATCCAGCAGAAACATAACGAGGTGATCGGTTTCAATGAACAGTTAAAAGAGCAGGCCATCAAACAGGCGGCCCAGGAAATCAATAATTTTACCAACCAGGTTTTTGCTCTCCAAAATAAGATCGAGAACCTGCATGCCCAGCAGTCGACCTCCCGAAACCGGCTGGAGGATCTGCAGCAACAACTGGAAGCTACTCAGTCCAGCATTTCCGGCACGCGCCAGGAGCTAACCACTCTTCTTCAGATGATAGAGGAAACCGGATTGAAGCTGGTGGAAGTAGAAACAAGTTACCGCAATGCAGAACAGGAATACAACAGCGCCAATGCGGTATATAATGAATTCAACCTGAATTTTACGCGCCAGCAGAACAGGATTAATTCACTCAAGCAGGAACTGGTATTCAAAAACAACCAGCTGGCCGACCTGAAAGTGCAGATTGAGACCAACCAAAGCCAGTTAAAACAGACCATAGAGCAGATTACCGAAAGTGCGGACCTGCTTACACAAGCTGAAAGTGGCCTGGTGGACCTGTTGCGGAAAAAAGAAGAGGATGAAAAAATCCTGAATGAAGCCGACCAGGCTTACTACAACCTGCGAAACAAGCTGAATGAAAAAGAAAGTGAGTTGCGGCACAAGGTAAAAGAGAAAGAACAGTTGGAACAGTTGCTGGGGGGCATCAAGGATCGCCTGAACGAATTGAAGCTGCAACTGGCGGGAATGAAGGAAAGGTTGCAGGTAGAATTCCGCATCAACCTGGATGACATCCTTGACCAGGACAGGACTTCGGATACTCCCGTTGCAGAATTGCAGGAAAAAGCAGAGCGGATGAAGAAGAGGCTGGAAAACCTGGGAGAGGTGAACCCAACTGCGATCGAAGCTTTTACGGAGATGAAAAAGCGTTATGAGTTCATCCTGGAACAAAAGAATGACCTGGTAACGGCAAAGGACAGTTTGCTTCAAACCATTGCTGAAGTGGAAAGTACGGCCAACCAGAAGTTTTTGGAAACCTTCAACCAGGTAAAAGATAATTTCATCCGGGTCTTTAAAGCACTATTCACGGAAGAGGACCAGTGTGACCTGATACTGGAGAACCCTGAAAACCTGGCAGAGACGGGAATCGATATCATTGCAAAGCCTAAGGGAAAGCGACCCTCCTCTATCACACAGTTGAGTGGTGGCGAAAAGACCCTGACGGCCACGGCATTGTTGTTTGCGATATACCTGATTAAACCGGCACCCTTTTGTATCCTGGATGAAGTGGATGCCCCGCTGGACGACGCCAATGTGGGTAAATTCACCAACATGATCCGGCGCTTCAGCGAGGAAAGCCAGTTTATTATTGTGACCCACAATAAGATGACCATGGGTTCAGTAGATGCTATTTACGGAGTTACCATGCAGGAGCCTGGAGTGAGTAAGCTGGTACCGGTGGATTTCCGAAACCTGAATTAAATTGTTGCGGATATAAAAAAATGATATATTGCATTCCCGCTAAATTTTTCGTAACCGTCCACTTTAATAAAAGCACTACCGAAAGGTGGTGCTTTTTCATTTGCCCTGAGGTAGATTTACGATTGCAGGAAAAGATTCCCGGTATTATTTTAGCCGCAGAGGTTGCAAATCTTGTATCAACAAGTAGAAACCGGTCGTCTGGGCGACCGGTTTTCTTTTTACTTATTTTCATATACCGAAGAACTAACTAAATTCCCCCAGATGAGAACCATCCTGTTATTAGTTATCTCCAATATTTTTATGACGATAGCCTGGTACGGGCACCTGAAACACAAAGGACTGGCCCTGTGGCAAGCAATACTGATTGCCTGGGGTATTGCTTTTTTTGAATACTGCCTGATGGTACCCGCTAACCGCATAGGTTATGCGAATGGATTCAGTGGCTTCCAGTTGAAAATGACACAGGAAGTAATTACGCTGGTAGTTTTCGCAGTATTTGCCGTGGTATACCTAAAAGAGCCTTTTCGCTGGAATTACCTGGTAAGTTTCACCTTTTTACTGGGAGCGGTCTACTTTATGTTCCGCAAATAAAATCAGCTGCGCCCATGGTTAATAGCGGGCCGGCTGGCCTTCTTTAGGAGTAGATTTCAGGATGAACTGCCGTATATCCTCATTGCTCTTTTGCAGGTCTTCTTTACGCAGGTACATCATATGTCCGCTCCGGTAACCTTCCCAGCTCATCCGGCTGGCTAGTTTTCCTCCGGGATCCATTTGCCACATATTGTATTTGGCATTAAAATAATCGCAGGCCCCATCATAATAACCCGATTGAACGAGTACATGGAGGTAAGGATTTTGGGCCATTGCTTTACGAAGTTGCTCACCAGTATGGTCGTTGCTGCGATCCCAGGGATGAACGGGCCCGAACATATTATATTTAAAATCGGTTTTATACTTCAGTTCTTCGCGCAGGTACATATTGATAGCGGGCGTGAAGGAGTGCAACCAGGAATTCAGTTCGGCATTGAAATCGGGGCGTTCACCGGCGTCCTGTTTGTCGAGCCCTGTATAACGTGAGTCGAGTCTGCCAATGGTTTGGCCTTTGTGACGCAGTAGTTCTTTCCAGAAAAAGTTAAGGGGAACATCCAGGTTATGCTGCAGGATCACTTTTTCTGAAAGTCCGGAATACCGTGCCATTTTAGCGGCAACAGATTTTTTTTCAGCTTCTCCCAGTTGTGATCCCTTATTGATCGCCGTTATGAGTTCATTCATGGTGAATTGCTCCACTTCCGGAAGCATAGCATTAAGGTCTTTGGATTGCAAGTCTGCCGGGAGCATTTTATGAAACCAGGCGGTAGCGGCAAAGTAGGGCAGTCGCAATGCCGCATCGGTAGCCGTTCCCCGTTCAATGCCCAGTTCGGTAGGAGAGACCAGGATCACCCCGTTCAAGTAAGTCCATTGCGACTCCTGCAGCGCCAATGCCAGTCCGGACACCCGCGTGGTTCCATAACTTTCTCCTATCAGGTATTTGGGTGAGGCCCAGCGGTTGTAACGGGATAGGAAACTGTTGATCCATTCCGCCAGGTATTTGATGTCAGCATTTACGCCGAAGAAGGTGGACCTGGGAGTTTCTTTGTTTACAATGCGGGAAAAGCCCGTGTTGACCGGATCCACGTAAACAATATCGGCTACATCCAGGATACTGTAAGGATTGTCGCGGAACCCATAAGGTTGCACAGGGTAGCCTTCATCATCAATTTTCAATACCCGGGGTCCGGTATATGCCAGGTGCATCCAAACAGATGCAGATCCCGGTCCACCGTTAAAAGAGATGACCAGCGGGCGTTGAGTGCGGTCTTTGACATCTGATCGCTCATAATAGGTATAAAATAAACCGGCAATGGTCTTACCCTCCTCATCCCAAACCGGCAGGGTACCGGTCATTGCTTTATAAGGAACGCGCTGGTTCCGGATGGCCACTTCATTCGTGGTTGTTACCACCTGGTCTGGTTGAAAAAACAGGCTGGATTCCGGGATCTTTTCAACTTTGGGTGTGGTGGAACCAGCTACCGGGGTCGCCGGCCGGGGTTGTGCAACTGCAGCGAGTGAAAACAGGAAAAAGGAAAGCAGGGTGGGGATGTATTTCATACAGTATGTTTTGGCATTACCCAATTTAGTATTATTTCGGCTAAGGATGGCGCCTTACAAGTAGAGGTAATAAGGTTGGAGCAAACGCGTGAAAGCCGGAGTATAACCGGAACCGTCCTTAATACAGATCTCTTCCCGCAAGAGCTCCCCAGGTTGTCTGGTGAAAAGAATAAATATCCGCTGTACGGCATGCGAATAGGTATGGCGTACGGCTGTTATACAACGGGCATGAATCCCCTCGGAGAAGCCGTATTCCAGGGCTTCCCCCAGGCGGTGTGCGGGCAACAGCAGTGCAAAATAACCATCGACCGCAAGGGCGCTTACAGCCAGGTGAAAGAGTTCCCGGAGATCCAGGGTGGATTCGTGCCTGGCCAGTTCTCTTTCAATTGCAGCGGAGCGAAGGTCGTTCCGGAAAAAAGGAGGATTAGATAAGATAAGGTTATATAATGGTTGGGCATGCTGAAGAAAAACGCGGATATCGGCAGGATAAACCGTTATATGCTGTGGCCAGGGGCTTTCCAGTACGTTCAGCCTGGCCT
>CBFGLD010000078.1:0-12024 GCA_965649495.1 uncultured Flavihumibacter sp.
TTGCCCAGGACGTTGTGATTACAGAAGAGGATTGCGGAACGCTTCGTGGCATTGCAACCACTGCCTTAAAGGATAATGAAGATATTATTGAACCACTGAAGGACCGTATTGAAGGAAGAAACTCACTGCATAACATATACGATCCCCAAACCGATGAATTGATCGTTAGTGCTGGTGAGGAAATCACGGCAGAAAGCGCCCAGCGTATCGAAGATAGCGGCATTGAAACAGTGGAGATCCGTTCTGTATTAACCTGCGAAAACAAGCGCGGTGTTTGTGTGAAGTGTTATGGTAAAAACCTGGCTACGGGCTATACCGCGCAGAATGGTGATGCGGTGGGTATCATTGCTGCACAGTCCATCGGTGAACCAGGAACGCAGCTGACACTGCGTACCTTCCACGTGGGTGGTGTTGCGGGATCTGCTTCGGTTGAATCCAGCCTGCTGGCTAAGTTCGACGGCACCATGCAGTTTGACGGCCTTCGTACGGTTACCACCGAAAACCAGGAAGGTGAAAAAGTACAGGTGGTTATCGGACGTACCGGGGAGATCCGCAACATGGATGTTGAAAACGACCGCCTGCTGAACGTGGTGAACATTCCTTATGGCGCTACCCTGGCGGTGAAAGATGGTCAGAAAGTGAAGAAGGGTGATGTGATCTGTACGTGGGACCCCTATAACAATGTGATCATTGCCGAGATTAATGGTACCATCCGTTTTGAAAATGTATTGGAAGGGTTCACTTACCGCGAAGAGGCCGACGAACAAACCGGCCACCGCGAGAAAGTGGTTATTGAAACCAAGGATAAGACCAAGATCCCGTCCATTCTGGTGGAGGGTAAGGAGATCAAACAATACAACCTTCCTGTAGGTTCCCATATCATCATGGAAGAAGGTGATGAAGTGAAAGCCGGTCAGGTGGTGGTGAAAATCCCTCGGGTATTGGGAAAACTCCGCGATATCACCGGTGGTCTGCCTCGTGTAACTGAACTCTTTGAAGCGCGTAACCCGGGTAACCCTGCCATCGTATCAGAAATTGATGGTGTGGTAGCTTTCGGTGCCATCAAACGTGGTAACCGCGAGATCATAGTGGAAGCACGAGATGGCGTTACTAAAAAATACCTGGTACCGCTTACCCGCCAGATCCTTGCCCAGGACGGCGACTTCGTTAAAGCGGGTGTTGCCTTGTCTGACGGCCAGATCGCACCAAGCGATATCCTTTCCATCAAGGGGCCTTTTGCAGTGCAGGAATACGTGGTAAATGAAATCCAGGAAGTATATCGCTTGCAAGGCGTACGTATCAACGACAAACATATTGAAGTGATCGTTCGCCAGATGATGAAGAAGGTCTCCATCGTGGATCCGGGTGATACTAAATTCCTGGAAGACGATACCGTTGATAAGTTCGACTTCATCGAGGAGAATGACTGGATCTTCGATAAGAAGGTAGTAACCGAGCCTGGTGAAAGCAGCAGGCTACGCGCAGGTCAGATCGTAAGTCTACGTGACCTTCGGGAAGAGAATTCCATACTCCGACGTTCCGACAAGAAACTGGTGGAATACCGCGATGCCCAACCGGCAACATCACATCCCCTGCTGCTGGGTATCACCAAAGCATCTCTGGGTGTGCAAAGCTGGATATCGGCGGCATCCTTCCAGGAAACCACCAAAGTACTCAGTACAGCGGCCATCAATGGCAAGACAGATGATATGATGGGACTGAAAGAAAACGTGATCACAGGTCACCAGATTCCTGCCGGTACCGGTTTAAGGGATTTTGAGAACATGATCGTTGGTAGCAAAGAAGAGTATGAACTCTTGCAAACCACCCGCGAAGCCATGAACTTTGATGACGAAGAATAAATATTCACAGGGTGTCTGGAATTCTCCGGACACCCTTTTTTTATGGTGTCTGGCATAAGTCAGACATTTTTGTTTTAGTTAAAATTGTCAAGATTTCAGGTGCGGTTTACTTCGTTCTGATTAAACCCCTTAATTTGCCTGTACCAAACTGTATTTCATGAAGCAACTTTCTTTAGCTCTGAGTGTGATAGCAACCCTGATCAGTGGTTTTCTGTTGGTTAAACATTTTTCCGGTAATAAAAAATCAACCGTAGTTACCGTTAACGAAAAAGGCGATAAAATCGCCCGGCCAGACTTTAGTATGGCTTATTTTGATATAGATTCTCTTCAGAACAAATACGAATATTTCAAGGATGCCCTGGCTCAGCTGAAAGTTAAAGAGGAGGCAATGAACAAAGAACTTTCCACCCTGGAACGCTCTTATCAAAAGAAGATCAATGAGTGGCAGCAGAAAGGTTCCTCCATGAGCCAGTCCGAAGCAGACGCAGTTCAGCGTGAGTACGCGCAGATGCAGCAGAATTACCAGCAACGAAGGCTTACTCTCGAGCAGCAGTTGGAAACACTCAAAATGGATTATAAAAAGAATATAAAAACCAAGATCGAAGATTACCTCAAAGAATTCAATAAATCCAAAGGATATTCCTATATCATCTCCTATGAACCTGAACTTATGTTCTACAAGGATACCGTTTATAATATTACTGACCAGCTGATCGAAGGGCTGAATGCGGAATATAAAAAGAGCACTACGGAAAAGAAGTGATGCGGGTTAACATGGTCGGTCGGTCCTTTTCCCTATCTTCCATGTCTAACTGCTGTTTATGAGTCAACAAGCTTCTTCGTTTAAACCCACTCTTGGTTTACTGGATGCTACCATGGTGGTTGCCGGCTCCATGATCGGTTCTGGAATTTTTATTGTGGCTGCTGACATTACCCGGAATGTGGGTAGTACCGGCTGGTTGATCTTTGTTTGGTTGCTGACTGGTTTTATGACCCTCACGGCCGCCCTTAGCTACGGAGAGTTAAGCGCCATGTATCCCAAAGCAGGTGGACAATACGTCTACCTCAAAGAAGCCTATAACCCACTTATCGGTTTTTTATATGGCTGGAGTTTCTTTGCTGTTATCCAGACCGGCACCATCGCAGCCGTGGGTGTGGCCTTTGCAAAGTTTGCCGCTTACCTGTTCCCTTCTCTGAGTGAAAAAGTGATCCTGCTGGACCTGGGTTTTTTCCAGGTTTCTGCCGCCCAGCTGGTTTCTATCGTACTGGTGGTATTGCTCACCTTTATCAATACACGCGGTGTCAAAGAAGGTAAAATCATACAAACCACTTTTACCCTTGCCAAATTGCTGGCATTATTCGGCCTTATCATTTTCGGATTTTTGATAGGAGCCAAAGCCGGTATATGGGAAGCCAATTGGGCCGATGCCTGGAGCTTTGGCAAATTGGAACGAACGCAGACCGGAAATGAGGTGGTATTTGTGGGGGAAGCCATTGAAAAAATACCCTACCCGGGGTGGTTCGCCATCATTGGTGCACTGGCAGCCGCAATGGTTGGCTCGGTTTTCAGCAGCGATGCCTGGAATAACGTAACTTTTATTGCCGGCGAAATTAAAAGACCAGAAAGGAATATTGGCCTGAGTCTTTTCTTTGGTACCCTGATCGTTACCGTTATCTATGTTTGCGCTAACCTGATGTATACAGCGGTGCTCCCCATTAATGAGATCGCTTTCGCAGATAACGACCGTGTCGCCGTGGCTGCTACCAAAAATATCTTCGGAGATTGCGGTACGATTGTCATAGCCGTTATGATCATGATTTCCACATTCGGATGTAATAACGGCCTGATTCTCTCCGGCGCCCGTGTGTATTATACCATGGCAAAAGATGGACTGTTTTTCAAAAATGCCGGCAGCCTCAACCAAAACGGCGTCCCCGCCAGAGGCTTGTGGATACAATGCCTTTGGGCATCCATTCTCTGCCTGAGCGGAAAATACGGTGACCTGTTAGACTACGTGGTATTTGTCGTCCTCATCTTCTATATACTTACTATCGCAGGCATCTTCCGCCTTCGTTCCAGCAAACCGGAACTGCCCCGTCCCTATAAAGCTTTCGGCTACCCGGTATTGCCGGCTATTTATATCCTGCTGGCCACAGCCATGTGTATTGCATTATTGTTCTTTAAACCGAAATTCGCATCTTTCGGTCTGGTAATCGTCTTGGTAGGAATACCGATCTATTATATGGCGGTTGCCGGTAGAAACCATCTCAAACAGGAAGGATGATTGATTTTGAAAAACTTTTTGAGTCTTTTGCCGATATTAAGGTAGGCGTCATTGGTGACGTTATGCTGGATACTTACTGGTGGGGGAAAGTAGATCGTATTTCTCCCGAAGCACCCGTCCCGGTGGTCGCCCTGCAGGACCGGGAACTCAGGATTGGTGGCGCTGGTAACGTAGCCCTTAACCTCGTTTCACTAGGTGCCCGGGTTAATATCTTTTCCGTTTTAGGGGAAGATGCTGATGGAAGGACGCTGGACCAGTTATTGACTGAAAATGGTATTGATACTTCCTACATAGTTTTCAGCCATGAGCGTAAAACCACCAATAAGATCCGTGTAATCAGCCGTAACCAGCAGATGATGCGGCTCGACAGCGAAACCATAGCAGACCTGAGTGAAACCGTAGCTCAGGCTGTTTATGACAGAGTAGTGGACTATATCAGCAAGGAACGCCCGCAGGTTTTAATCTTCGAGGACTACAATAAAGGGGTGCTGACAGCCTCCCTCATCTCCAGGATCATTCATCTCTGCCGGCAGGAAGGTGTGATCACTACCGTGGATCCCAAGAAGAAAAACTTCTTCGCTTATAAAGAAGTGGATATTTTCAAACCCAACTTAAAGGAAGTGGTTGAAGGACTTAACATCTCCCTGGACCAGGTTACGCTGGAAAGGATGAAAGATGTACACCATATGTTGAAAGCTTCCTTAGATCATAAAATTTCCTTTATTACCTTATCAGAAATGGGGGTTTTTTACCAGGATAACGGGAATGCTGCTATCTTACCCTCCCACCTCCGGAACATTGCGGATGTTTCCGGCGCCGGCGATACCGTGATTGCAGTGGCCTCCCTGGTGTATGCCGCAACCAGGGATGTGGCTTTGTTTTCAGAGATGGCTAATATTGCGGGTGGACTTGTATGTGAGGAAGTTGGTACGGCAGCTATCGATAAACAGAAGCTCCTGTCAGAATGCAAGCAACTGCTGCCGGGTTGATCAGATCGTGCCCGTTGCTACCCGGATACGCCGGTATCCCAATGCCTCCAGGAAGTTATGCATAACCTGCAGAGAATGTGAATCTGCTTTTTGAAGTACCTGCTTTTCGGTAGCCCTCCGCCGCATGGCTTCCACTGCCTTGAGCTTTAGCGCGTTTACCTCTTCCTGTTTCCACTCGCCTTCTTCCAGGAACGTTTCCGTACCCGAAGGATTAACTATGATATTAAGTATTCGGGCGGGGGGCAGCGTTAGTGAGATCGAATCTCCTTCTATATAAATGTTTTTATCCTGGAGTTTATCCAGATCCGTCCCTGCCAGCACAGTGCCCTTTACGATGAGTACCAGCCGTTCTGTAGCAATCTGCGGAATGGGTGAACTCATTCGGATCAATTGCTTTACCGAGGTCGCCGGCGCTGGTTTTACCTGGCTTACGACTACTTCGTCTAATGCGCTGATGCTGATAAGCTGGCTGATCTCCCGTACCTCTTTTATTAGGAGCGGTGTATCTTCAATCAGCACCGGCGCTTCACTGAACAAATCTTTTAAGGAAGGTATCTTACCCAGCCTGATGCCTATAAAATACAGACCCGTTAGCAGGGCAAGGAGCCAGGTGGTATGGAATAGGATCCGCTTCATTTTCCATCTCGCTTTAAGGTGGAATGGGCAAACTGGATATCTATTTCTTCATATCCCATCTGGTGTAGCAACCTGGTTAATACCTGCCGGGTATTTTTTTCAGTTGTTTCAAATATTCCTGTTGCTGCAATATCCCTGTTTATCTGGCTTTCAGCCTGGGCCAGCAATGCATCGCGTTCCGCATTGGTAAATTCACTGCGCAATATCCCCACCTCTTCATACTCTATCCGGATTTTGTCCGGCGGTATTTCTAACGAGATCAACCGGGGAGGCGGAACGGTCAGGCTGACCGATCTGCCCCGTATGACCATATCATCCGGCTCCACCAACGACAGGTCTATTCCTGCTTTTATGACCGCTTCTACCGACATCAATATTTTCCGGTCTCCAATCTTATACCAGGTTTTATCATCACTGGCCTTCACAATCTTGGTGATGGTATATTCTGTGGTGGCTAGTTCCCCCAACTCACGTATCAACATTATCTGCTGCGCAGGGTCAGGGTTACCCGAACATGCATGCAAGAACCATACAACTACAGATAGGACATAGTGCCTATATTTGCCCATAGTTGCAAATTACGTATTTCAGTTTTTGGAGTGTATGGAAAAATATGCGGTCATAGTTGCAGGCGGATCTGGTCTCAGGATGGGTACCACCATTCCGAAGCAGTTCCTCCGGGTACGCGAACATCCCGTTTTGTGGTATACCCTCACAGCTTTCCTGGATGCCTTCCCCGACCTCCAGATCATATTGGTATTGCCGGAACAACATATCGGGGTGGGGCAGGAAATATTGCGATCCACTTATGACCCTGACCGGATATGGATGACCGTTGGGGGCGAAACCAGATTCCATTCGGTAAGGAACGGATTACAACATATCCATAAACACTCCATCGTTTTTGTTCACGATGGCGTCAGGTGCCTTTTAACACCCGAGCTTATCCGGAAATGTTACCAGGCAGCCGTTGATAAAGGCAATGCCATTCCCGCCATTACAGCCGTTGACACCATTCGTATAGAAACCTTCAATGGCAATGAGCAGATCGACAGAAACAAGGTCCGTATCATCCAGACACCCCAAACCTTCTTTTCCGAGATCATTAAGTCCGCATTTGAACAGGACTACCATGAAACCTTTACCGACGAAGCCAGCGTTGTTGAGAAGCTGGGAGTGAAGATCAACCTGATAGAAGGAGAAAGTTCCAATATCAAGATCACCCGCCCGCTAGACCTGTTGATCGCAGAAAAGATCCTGGAAGAAAGAGAAATGGGATTATGATTCCAGATTGCCAAACTGGCTATAGGAAGGCTTTACCAATTTCAGCGGCCAGGGCAGCCGGTTCCAGCCCATAAAATAGTAGGGTTGGTTAACCGCCCCAAAGTTTTCATAGAAATGCGCAATACCGCCAATATCGGATCCTTCAAAATCCAGCACGATCTCCTGACCCGAAAATTCACGAATAAGTTCATTTAACAAAAAATGGTTGGCAGATAGCTTCCGGCCTTCCGGAACAGTGGCTGAGATCACCAGGTATAAACGACGGCCATCATACAGACAGATGCAGCCTGCCACCAGCTGCCCCTGGTGTATTACCTCCCTGCATACCAGCTGATCCTGTTTTTTCAGTACTGCACACAGACCGGAAAAATTCGTATAAGCATCGCCGGGGTAGGACATTTTACCCGCATAAAGATCTTGGTACAGGCCTACTATCGCTCCGGCATCTTCGTTTGTTCCGTACTGTAAACTATGTCTTCCCGATACACGGAGGTTACGTTGCAGATCAGCTTTAAAGCTCTTTTCAATACGGGCATATCCTGCTGACAGGTCAAGGATATAATTGTTTTTTGCCTGGGATCCGGGAAATGGATTCTTATAATTCAGAGACATTTCTGCAAAAGGATACAGGGCGAATGCCTTGTGCAGGAAGGCACTTATAAAGCTTGCATCTCCTTCCCGGTAAAATACACCCAATTGTTGCGTAAAGGGTGGCTGGAAAAGATAAGAGATCCCCCATTTACGTTTCCGGCATAACGGCATGACTGCCTCATAGTCACCCATGACCAGCGCTTCCCAGCTTCCGGCCATCTGATCCAGGAACTGGTGCTGCGCATAGATGAGCCCGTTACCCGCACCGGAAATGCAGGCATCCCATTTTATCGTATGGATATCTGGCCTTCTGATATGTTGGAGGATGGGCTGCATCATTTTATAGTCCGGCTTTAGCAAATATTTTTGCCGCACTCACCTTCTGGATATCAAAACTGAATGACAGGGACTTGAGGAATTTTTTCTCGCCCAATACCGATTCCCGATACGTGCGGAATGGCTTACTCATGAACAAGGGCGCATATATGTTCAGTATCCCGCTGAACAAACTGAGCTGCAGCCCCGCATCATAGTAAACCCGTCCTTCCTTGCTATCATTCTCCCATGCTTCTGCAAAAGTCCCGATATCCGCGAATACTTTTAAGGGGATCTTTACCGGTAACAGGGTGAGCGGGTTGAACCTGCGGGGAATATCTGAACTAAGGTTAACTGCTACCAGCCAATTATCGGTTTTGCCGATCTTGTTGCTGTAGAGATCACTTCGCATCTTGAAACCGCCATCGCGCAGCATGATCTGCTGGCTCATCCATCCCTCGTATTCATTTCGGCCGGGGAAATATCCTGAATAGGTATAGTCTTCATACCCATTGGCACCGGTAAGGTTCAGGTGATACCTGTCAGTACTGAAGGTAAGGTCGGCACGCGGGGCGCCATGATAGATGAATTTTCCGCCAAACAGCCTCGTTTGTAAACCTCCCTCGCGGTAATTGAAATAGTATTCGCTGGTAAATCCTATCCGGGTAAAATCCTTTCCTACATCACCTACCAGGCTTAACTCGTAGGGGTACAGGACGCGATGATTGGCATGATACAGCTTCAACTGCTGCAGGTTCCTGCTCCCTGTCTTTTTGCCTGCAGTATAACTGGTGTCGGGTCCGTCTATGATGGTGTTGAATGCAAGAGCATCTTCCCGGAAAAAGAAGGACTTCAGCTGCAGGTAAGATTGTTTTTTCGAGAGGGAAGATTTTTCGGCTAATTGTAACCGTAAATAGGGAGAGATCTTGTTATACTGCAACGTAATCGGCGTTCCAGCATTTTCATAGCGGAAAACCGAAAACCTGGAGAGGTCTAATCCCGCCATGATGTAACCTATCTTCCCCTGCGGGTACCAGTTATAATTCAGGTTGGATATGCCGGTAAAGGCCGAACTTCTGGTACCATACATTCCAGCCATGAAAAATCTGAACCTGGGGAGTGCTGCCTGGTAATTGTGCAGCATCAAACCGGGCATCAATGCATCATAATGGTTATATCCCACGGCCGGACTGGCAAACAGGTAGCGGTATTTCAATGGTTCTTTGAAATGAAACAGGAACGCGGGCTTCCATGTTTTTTTTCCTGTATCAAGGGTGGCCCGGGTATCCAGCGGATGAAATACAGTGGCTGGCAATCCCATAACTTCCTGTAGCAGGTCGCGGAAACCAGCAGCATTCACATGCCGCGATCCATACCTGGAATAGTAGGCATGCATCAGGCTGTCCACTTTTCTCCTGCCTGTTTTTTGCTCCAGTTCCTCCAGCCACCAGGCCGTCTTGGAATATGCCATCAATCCGTACTGCCCGCTCCGGAAGCTATCTGCTGCAGTAGTTACCGGCTGGTTGCGCTCCAGGCTTTCCAGCAAGCGGATCAAACTTCTTTCAGTATCATTTCTTTTGCCATAATACAATTCCTGGTAGCGATTGTCGTAATAAGAGTTCAACCCTTCATCCAGCCAGGCATCCCGTCTCTCATGGGAAGCAATGGACCCCTGGAACCAGTTATGTCCCGTTTCATGCGCGATTACCAGGTCCAGTGCCTTCGCATCCTGCTCATTATTGATCACCGTTATGGTGGGGTACTCCATTCCCCCGATACCCGGTGCCTGGTATCCGTCCACCAACTTCATGTGGTCGTAAGGATACTCACCGATCCATTCCGATCTCTTGCGGATCACCCTTTTTAAATAGTCAAGGCTTTTTTCCCAGGTACCTGCATTTGGCTGGCGGTAGTAGCTGGTTAACCGGACCGTTTTTCCTGAATTCAGCCGTACCGTGTCACTTACTGTTATAAACTCCCTGGAAGCAAACCAGGCAAAATCCGTTATGTTATCCTGCTGGTAATGATAGGTGTGCGGCTGCTCAGTGGACAACTCCCTGCCCGTTGCTGCTACTTTATACCCATCGGGCACGCTGATCCGGATATCGTAATCTCCGAATTCATTATAGAATTCTCCATTGTCGAGGTAAGGCATCGGGTGCCACCCATCTCTGTCGTAAACAGCTGGTTTTGGATACCACTGGGTAACGGAGTAAAATTTCTTACGGTGACCACTACGTGAAAACAGGTAGGGCAGTTTCACCTGGAACGGCGTGGTGATAGTAATGGCGCCGCCGGGCACTAAAGCCTCCGGCAGCACCAGCCTGGCTATGTCCTGGTGCTGGGGATGATCTTCTAATTTGCTGGTGATCCCGTTCACCTTGAAATCCAGCCTATTGATATATCCGCGCGTGCGTTCTTCGGAAAAATAAAAATCGGTCCGGTTCTGTTGCAGTAGTTGCTCACTGAAAGCCGTACGGTCATTCCGGTACGCATTGGGCCAGAGATGGAACCAGATATACCGCAAGGTATCCGGACTGTTATTGTGATAGTGGATCTCCTGGTATCCATCCAGCATATGCCCCTTTTCTTCCAGTGCCACCGTGATCCGGTGATCCACTTTTTGCTGCCAGTAGATTTCCTGCGCTTCCACGCCATGGCTGGCCAGCAGGATGGTCAAAATGATTTGCAGTTGGCGGATTCTCACAGCAGTTTTTATTTTCAGGGTGGCGGTCTATTTTCCTTTTCCCGACAAAATGATCCGGATGGTATGGAACAGTATCTTAAAGTCGAGGGCCAGCGAAATGTTTTCGATATATACCAGGTCGTATTTCATCCGCTTCAGCATTTCATCAAGGTTGCTGGCATAACCAAACTGCACCATCCCCCAGGAGGTGAGGCCGGGTTTTACTTTTAGCAGGTACCTGAAATAGGGATCCCGCTGAACGATCTGGTCAATATAATACTTTCTTTCCGCCCGGGGACCCACCAGGCTCATTTCACCCCGGATGATATTAGCCAGCTGGGGTAATTCATCCAGCCTCCATTTGCGCATCACCCTGCCCCAGTTGGTGATCCTGCTATCGCTATCGGAGGATAGGGCCGGTCCCTCTTTTTCCGCATCGCGCTGCATAGACCTGAATTTAAGAATGGTAAAAGGCCGGCCTTTATAACCGATTCTTTCCTGCCGGTATATGATGGGGCCGGGTGAAGACAACCGTACCCGTATGGCCACATAGACCAGTAAGGGGAATAATAGTATCACGGCCATTACTGAAATGATCACATCCAGCAGTCTCTTGATGTTTTGTTGCCAGGCCGGCATCAGCCCGTTATGGATATTGGTCAGGATAGGACCATATACATCATCGGTCCGGATGGATCCGGATAGTATGCTGATCGTGTTAGGCAGCAGCTTGATCTCCACATCTTTTTCACTCAGCCGTCGTAAATATTCTTCTGTTTCCTGCTGGCGGTTCCCTTCCAGGGCCAACACCACCAGGCTGATTTTGTTCTCGTCAATAATGGCTTCCAAGTGGTCGGTTGTTCCAAACCAGGGAATCTCCTGGCTCAGCCCATTCGGATGTTCCGCTATATATCCGCTGTAATAATAACCGGATGTTTGCAGCTGCCGGTGTGTAGTATGAAAAATAGTACCGGCAGTCTTGGTGTCACCTACCAGTATAGAGTTAAAGCGAATCTGCCCGCTGGATAGCTGTTTCCTGGCCTGGTGCATCAGGATCCACCTTCCAGCAAAAGTTGCCCCTATTTGTAAGCCCGTAAAAGAGAGAAAGGAATTGTAATAATAATACAGCGATTTGTCCTCATCATTCAGCAGGATGGCAAAAAATATGACCGTACAGCCTATCAGGCTGGCGACAACAGTAAAGAGAAATTCCTGCAGCCTGGATTTCTTGTAGAGAGACCGGTAACTTCCGATCAGGTAATAAAAGATCACCCACATAAAGGGGAGTACGACCCAGCCCAAAAGGAAGCCGGGGTTCAGCAAAGGCCGACCGTCCCGGAAACTGTGTAAGCCCAGCATGTTATTCCGGATCAAAT
>CBFGLD010000079.1:0-11722 GCA_965649495.1 uncultured Flavihumibacter sp.
AAGGAGGCATTCTGGCCAACGATTTTTTCTTTTATTGACCGGGCCACGTTTAATCACGACCACTGGGATCATTACGTCCGGGTAAACAGGCTTTTCGCGGAAAAAACCGCTGCTGAAGCAGACCATGGCGCCACTGTCTGGATCCACGATTATAATCTTTGGATGGTTCCCGGCTATCTCCGCCAGCTACGTCCCGACCTTAACATCGCATTCTTCCACCATACCAGCTTTCCACCGGCAGATATCTTCAACATCATCCCCTGGCGGGGAGATATCATCGGCAGCCTCCTGCAATGTGATTATATTGGCTTTCACATTCCGCGATATGCGGAAAACTTCGTAGATGTGGTCCGTAGCCTCATGCCGGTTGAAGTTCTGGAAGAACAAAACTGCACCGAACGCTTCCTGACTTACAGCTGTCCGTTGGGAGTGGAGAAAATGCCCCGGCTTATCACCGCGGGTTCCCGCTCGGTACGCCTGGGAGCTCACCCTATTGGTGTCAACGCCTCTTATATCCGCGAAGTATATGAAAAGCCCGAAACGCGCGAACTGGTGAAGCGATTGCGGGCACAGGTTGGAACAACAAAGAAAGTAATCCTGAGCGTGGAGCGGCTCGACTATGTGAAGGGCCCCCTGGAAAAGATTTATGCCTTCCAGGAATTTCTGGAACAATACCCCGAATTTCACGGAAAAGTAGAGCTGATCAATATTTGCACCCCGCCGTCCAAGGGCATGAAGATCTATGATAAAGTGCAACAGGAACTGGAACAGGCCATCGGGAAAATTAACGGTAAATATTCCACCATTGGTTGGAGACCGATCCATTTCTTCTTCCGTTCCTTCCCCTTTGAAGAGCTGGTGGCTTATTATGCCCTCGCTGATATTGCCTGGATCACCCCGCTGCGCGACGGCCTCAACCTGGTAGCCAAAGAATACGTGGCAGCACAGGGTCTCAACGGAAAAAATAAGGGAGTTTTGGTACTTTCTGAATTTGCCGGTGCTTCAGTAGAGATGCGTTACGCACTGCGTACCAACCCCTATGACAAACGCTCCCTGAAAGACGTTCTGCTACAGGCCCTGTTGATGGAAGAGGAGGAAAGGGAAATGCGTATGAGCCGGTTATTCGACTCTGTGAATTATTATGATATCCAATTCTGGGGAAATGAATTCATGCAGGAACTGGAAACTCATAACATAACAATGCCGCTCCGGATCGCATAAAGTACCAGTCCCACCCGGCTGTCCACATCCAGTTTTTTGAACAGGGCATCCCGGTAGCCTTCCGCCGTACGCGAGCTGACACACATTACTCCTGCGATGCCGCGGTAGGTCATATCGGTACAGACCAGTTTTAAAAATTCAACCTCCCGTTCCGTGGGTATCAGGCGGTTTTGTTTCCGGATCTGCTGCTCTTTGTCTTTCTGGGTCAGGGTGGTCATATAAGGGGTAAAGGATTCGTTCAAACAAAAACCGAGATCCCGCACCTGACTAAGGGCAATTTGTAGTTCCTGGATACTGCATCGCTTCAGTAAAAATCCCCTGGCACCGAGGTTCAACATTTTAATGATGGCAAAATCGTGGTCCACCATTGTCAGCACCATGGTTTTGACTCCGGGCAGGTGTTGGCGGATCCACCCAGCTGTCTGGTAGCCATCCATGATTGGCATATTCAGGTCTAATAATACGATATCGGGAACCCGGTCTCCGGATAATTGTTCGATGAATTCTACCCCGTTATCGGCCTGCAGGCTGACTTCAAAACCCGGAATTTGGTTGATCAGGGAAGCCACCCCGCTCCGGAAAACAGGATGATCGTCGATCATCGCGATTTTTTGTACCGGTATTTCCATTCCAAAAAATTACAAATTCCGGTGCAATACTGGAAGTCCTGCAAAAAAATATCCCCAGGCAAAAGCCCGGGGAGTTCCAACTTCAACCCCGCCTTCCTTCCTAAGGATGCGGCGGCCGGGTTGATCTTATGTGCTATCGGAATAAACTGTTAAGGACCATCAGTGGGGAGGCGTCAAACTCATTTCCGAAATTGCGCAGCTTCCCGATTTTGCTCCGGATGCCTTCTGCTTCAGCTTCCTGGCTATCTTCCGTACTGCTGGTACGGGTATCTGTGCGGGTCACTGTCGTGTCCTTTTTTTCTTCCCGGTTACCCGGGCCTTTGTATTCATACACACTGTCCTGACCTTTAAACTTGCCCTGGCCTTCAATAATTACACCTTTCTCGTCTATTTTCATCTTAAACTCACCTTCCTTTAAATCACGCATGTCGTCTGTATTCTCTGAGGGTTTGCTGGTCCTTTCCAGTCCCTCCCGGGTCATAACGTATTCCACATCGCTGCTCCAGCCGTAAGAATCGTCCCAGTTTTCATCCCAGCTTACGTTAAAGCCGCGACGACGGTTAGTGTTCACGTTGAACCAGTCGTAATCTTCCAGGCTGCCGTCCAGCTCAATCTTCTTGCCAATGGGAACTTCAATCACCACCAACACCTGCTGATTGCGGAACTTATCATCACTGGTAATCGCGAAACCCCGGGGCAGCTGCAGGATGCTGTCCAGCTGGGTGATGGGGAACTCGATGTGCTCCGCCAGCTCTTTAGCCCTGATATTATTGTTGCTCCTGCTGAACCGCAGCGTATAGGCGTGGAAAGCGGAGTCTTTACTTTTCACTACGTTCACCCGTACGGTCTTCAGCATCAGGCTGTCGCGGGTGATGCCATAGAAGGGTGCATCTTCATCCCACTCGATGCCAAACCAGTCATCTCCGTAATACCGGATATTATTACCTACCGCTTCTACATATAATTTATCCCCCGAAGGTTGGTTTATTGTGACGGGATTTTCAACGCCCGCACGATTCTTGAAGTTGCGGGCCATGGCTCCTGCCAGGAATACAAAGCTGAACAAGCCGATGATCCAAAGGCTGCCGAAAATATATCCCAGGTAATTATTGGTGCTTTTCACTCCCATAATCCGGCGCACGAGCCAGGTGATCAAAGCAATGGCAGGCACACCCAGGAACAACAAGATACTGCTCCAGGCCAGGGTATTCTGCCAGAACCCTTCCAGGAAGAAATCTTTCAGGGGATAAACGGCCATACCGCTGAAGAGTATACCCATCAGGGCGGCAAACAGGGAAATGGCAATGATGGCAGCAATAAAAAGGAAGAAGGCTTTAAAAAGGATACCCACCAGGTTACCGATTCCAGATCCCGCCCTTCGGGCCACGGGGCCGGTTTCTGCAGCAAAACTGCGGGCACGCTCACCGGCTTCTGCGGTGAAGCTGCGGCCTCTGCTGCTGAATTGTTGGGCAGTTTCCTTCACTTCAGCGCCCCAGCTTTGTGCCTTGCTCTTAAAATTTTCCAGGTCTCCCTTTACTGTGTCACGGATGGAGTTCAGGTCAATGCGTTCACCTTTCATTTCCAGCTTCTCAGCCGCAGTAGTAGCATAGGGAACCGCTATCCACAGCACCAGGTAAACCACCAGCAAGGTGCTGCCCAGTCCACCAGAGATAAAACGCGGACCGGCCATGAAATCCCAATCCCAGAAAAATGCATTGAAACTGCCGCCTACTATTCCCAGGATCAGGGGGAGGGCAAAAATCAACCTGGGGATCCACGGCGCTATGTTAAAATAAACCGCCAGTCCACCAGCTACCCCGGCAATCACCTTATCGTCCGGGTTGCGGTATAAACGCTTGGTGATGTTTGAGCTGAGCGATTGCGAAGGAACAATGATCCACAGCAGGATATATACCCAGAATAACGCACCTGCCAGCAGTACAAACAGGATTCGCATGATCACCGGGTCAATGCCCAAGTAATTGGCCAGCCCGCTACACACGCCCCCCAGGATTTTATCGTCTGCGTTACGGTACAAACGGCCCCTCGCCATGGTAGCACCCGTACCGGTATATCCGGACCCGCCGGGTACAGACTGGGTATAAGCATTTTCCTGGCGGCTGTTGGTATTGCCGCCCAGCGTGCTTTCTGCATCAGCAGCTTCAAAATCTTCCGGTCTTCCCATACTGGCTATGATGCTGTTCACGTCTTCATCGGTGATACATACAGCCCCTTTCTTCAGGCGATCGGAGAAGAGCTCTGCAATGCGCCCTTCAATATCGTTGATGATCTCATCGCGACCATCTTCGTTTGCAAAATAACGGCGCAGGCTCTCGGTATAGTTCTTCAGCAGGTCGTAAGCGGTCTCCTCAATCGGAATCACTCGCCCCTGGAAGTTTATATTGATGACCTTTTTCATAATTGATAAGTATTAGCAGGTTGAAGTTATATGTTGGTTGGGTTTTCCGGTACGGATGGCAGGGATTCAGATTTGGAAGTCAGGGTCTTAACACCGTTGGCCAGCTCTTTCCAGGTGGCTTCCAGTTCCTGGTAAAAAGCATCCCCCTTTTCAGTGAGGGAGAAATACTTACGCGGTGGACCCGAATTGCTTTCTACCCATCGGTAGGTCAGCATGTCTGCATTTTTGAGGCGGGTCAGCAGTGGATAAAGAGTGCCTTCCAAAATCTGCAGGTTGGCTTCCCTCATTTCGTCCACGATATCACTCGGATAGGCTTCGCCGCGGCGGATAATGGAGAGGATACAAAATTCCAGTATCCCCTTCCGCATCTGGCTTTGTGTGTTTTCAATATTCATGGCGCTTTCTGGTTTTTGGGGCTGGTGGCTAACCGCGGTGTGGATAAGGTTGTGATAAGGTTTAATGGTCTGGATAAGGTTTCCGCTGTGTAGCCACCAGCCTGTTCAATTCCTTTGACAACACAAATATAAGCAAGGTTTCAGTACTATGCAAACTAAAGTACCGTTTAAAAGAAGGTAATTTTTATAAAACAATAATGGGTGATGGGTGAGATGCAATACAGTAAAGGGTTTTAGTAATCCAACCGGTTAAATTAAAATAATTACCCTTTGGGATGAATGGTAATTTGTCGGGATGTACGGAGGTATTTTGGCCTGTGGCAGCCCTGTTTTATGATTGCCGTCAATTCCCGATATGATTCCCGACTTATGTGACGAGGGTCACACAGCCCCCGGCTATCTCGTATTACATTTAATAATACTGCAACTATCCTATCCAACACTCAAAACCATCGTAGTATGAAAAAGGTATTCGCTCTTGCCCTGCTGGGATCTCTTCCTTTTTTTGGGATCGCCCAGGTGGGCCACATCATGCAAGGTATCGGTGCGCACAACATGTCCATGGGAGGTGCGGCCACCGGCCAGCCGCTGGAGATCAGCGGAACACTCAACTGGAACCCCGCTGGTATTTCCGCTTTTGAATCCCGCCAGTTTGCGGCTTCCGCCGGCCTTTTTTTCTCTTCCCCGGAACTTTCCTCTTCCGTACCCACTCCTGGTGGTCCTTTCAGTGGTGTTACCAAAGACGATCGGGGTATTTCCGTTATGCCCTCCCTGGCAATGGTCTGGGCAAAGAAAGACAGCGAACACAGTTTTGGCATTTCCGCCTTCGGTATCAGCGGCTTCGGGGTAACTTTTCCTGAAAATATGTCTAACCCTATCAATATGCCCCAGGATATGGGTGGTTTCGGCAGGATCGAATCGGATTATATGCTGATGCAAGTGGGATTAACGTATGCCTATGAAATTACAGACAAGCTGTCGGTTGGATTGGCGCCAACTTTCAACTATTCACAATTGGAACTGGCCCCCAACCCCCTTGCTTCCCCCAGTATGGAAAAAGGGTATCCTGTCAGCGACAACACTTCCGCAACCGGCTTTGGTGCACAGGTGGGCATCTTCTTCAATTCCGGCAAGGGCCTGAAATTCGGTGCTTCTTATAAGACCGAACAATCCTTCCAGGATTTTGAGTTCAACAACCACTACCTCGATGGCTCCCCAGCTCCAGACGTTCAATTCAAAATGAACTACCCTTCCATTCTTTCCTTTGGTATCGGGTATTCAAAGGACCTGGTAGATCTGGCCGTCGATTACCGCTATGTTGATTATAAAAATGCGGATGGTTTTTCCGAAAAAGGCTGGACCCAAGCCGCCTCTGTGGCGGGTTTCGGATGGGAAAACATGTCTGTGGTTTCCGCCGGCATACAATATAAAGGAATTGGGAAATTACCGCTCCGGCTTGGGTATACTTACAGCTCCAACCCCATCAAATCCGAACTGGCATTTTTCTCTACACCCGCTACCGCCATCATCAAACATGCTTTCCAGGTGGGATTTGGTTACGAATTCAATTCCAGGTTCACTCTTAATGCCATGTACCACCACGGCAGCAGCGGTGGTTCTACCAGTGGCCCTTTGATGAGCCCCATGATGGCCGGACCATCTAACCCCTATGGCAAGATACCCGGCAGCAGTGTGTCTTATAAAATGACTACTGACCTGGCAATGGTTGGTATCAATTACGCATTTTAAACCGGGCACTTTTGAGGCAGGCAATTAAAAAAGGCGGAGTGTTATCTCCGCCTTTTTGTTTTCCGTTTGTCCCCTGCATTTATTCTTTCACACCTGTATTGCTTTGAGGGCGGTGGTAATCAAACTCCCGGCGGTCCAGCTTCCGGCTGGCCGGGAAAAGTTCGTCGGCAGTATTGCCATCGTATAGACGGCCATTTTTGACCACATATTTTACGGAGTTGGAGTTCCGGATATCCTCCAGCGGGTTTTTGTCCAGGATCACCAGGTCGGCCAGCTTGCCGGCTTCTATGGACCCCAGGCTGCTATCCAGTCCCAGTGTTTTGGCACCCAATATGGTAGCCACTTTCAGGGCATCGTGGTTTTTCATGCCGCCACTCTGCATGGCCCACAATTCCCAGTGGTATCCCAAACCCTGGAACTCACCGTGACTGCCGATTCCCGCCAGCGCACCTTTTTCCACCATCGAGCGCATATTTTTAGCATGTTTTGGAAAAACATGCTCTTCCGGCATAAACCAACCCTGTACCCGGCGTGTTTTTCCCGCCAGCTCTTCATACGGCATGAAATGCTGCATCTTTTTATCGTGATACGGATTTTCGGTTTGGAAATAATAATTCTCGGCGAAAGGTCCGCCGTAAGAAACCAGCAGCGTTGGTGTCACCGACATTTGCGCTTTTGCGATTGTTCCGGTCACATCTGAATAGAGGGGGTAAACCGGGATAGCATGCTCGTGTCCCGGATACCCATCCAGGAGGTTGGTCATATTCACCTTATAATTGAGACCCCCTTCCGTGGTAGGGTGCAAGCCCTGTTTCCGGGCGGCCATAATGATCCACTGCCGCTGCTGACGGTTTCCTGTCAGGTACATTTTGATGTATTTCGTGTGGAAATACCGGCTGTATTGCTCCAGGATGCTTTCGGCCTGCGCGGAATCCTTCACGTTGTAAGCCCAGAACCCTACGCCGGGGCCCGTACTATACACCCTGGGGCCCACCATGGCACCCGATTCCACCATATCCCCATAAGTCAGTACGTCCGTGGTACTGGTTTGCGGATCCATGGTGGTGGTGACGCCGTAAGCCAGGTTATTGGCGTAGATCCATATTTGGTTCTTGTGCACACCCCAATTGGGCCACATATGCGCATGAGTATCCACAAATCCTGGTAATATGGTCTTGCCGCTGCAATCGATCATTTTGGCGCCTTTCGGGATTTGGAGTGTTCCACTTTTTCCGATTGACCGGATGCGATTGTTCTCTATAAGGATGTCACCGCTTTCTATCACCTCTTCGTCCTTCATGGAAATTATCCGCGCATGCTGCAAAACCATCACCCCTTTCGGAATATCCCTTTGATAATAAATCTGGATGTTCTTCTCCACAGCTTTATAAACCGGGGTTTCTTTTTTCTTAACCAGCAGGCTGTCGGTTACCGGTTTTACCGTATCCTTTTTGGCCAACGATGTATCCGGCAGCTTGCCGGGAACAAGGCGGGATAACGAATCGCTGATGCGTTTGGCTTCGGCTTTCTTGAATGCCTTCACACTGTCCTCAAAAAACCGGGCCTGTTCCGTATCGTATATAAAATGAGTACTGCCAAGGCTCCAGTGCACTTTTTTACCGTTCGCCGACCAGGCGGGGAATTCACCCCCTATGGTGGTTAGCTTCTGCGCCGGGAATGCCGCTGCCGCCGGATCCGCCACATTTATGGTAACCGTTTTGCCCGTACGCGGTACCGAAACCAGGTATAATTCATTGTTGATCTGTGCGATTGCTTTATCTCCGTCGGGCGATAGCCGGATCAGCGCTGCGTTGGAAGGCAGGGTCAGCTCCATCGCTGCGGCACTTGCCTCGGTAAGAATGCATTTGTCCAGCACCGGTCGCCCATTCTGAAATTCACTCATCCCATAAGTGGTGATTCCCGTGATTTTGGCGTGTATTTTTTCATCACTACCATTCCATTGGATCGATAATAACTGTCCACCCTGGTTCAGGTAAATGCGATCATCGTTTTTTATGAAATGGGGGTTATAACGTCCCTGTGCTTTGTCAATCACCGAGATGTTACCTCCACTAGCCGGCATCCAGCATAACTCATCTTCGGCACCGTTGTAAAAAGGAGAGATGGAATTCTTATAAGCTTGCACCTGGGTGCGCTGGAAAACAATCCGGTCTCCGGCGGGAGTATAGGTCAGGAATTGGTACATGCCCGGTTCCCGTGTCAGTTGCTGCGGGGCTGTTTTGCCGTTTAAGGCCACTTTGAAAATATGCCCGCCCTCCGGCGTCCAACAGCTGAACAGAAGCTGGCTGCCATCGGGTGACCATACGGGCAGAGCCTCTGTAAATTCATTTTTGGTCACCCGCCGGGGCTTGCCGTCGGGATAATCCATAACATACAACCGGTTCAGGGCTGTGAAGGCCAGTTTACGTCCATCAGGTGAAGGCACAGCATCCCGGATCTGTGTGGCGGCAGCATGGGAGCTGTCGCTAATGGGGAATTGAAAATCCAGCTGCGGGCCCAGTTCCAGCTCCGTTTCAACCAGGAATGGGATTTCCGTAATAGTGCTTCCGTCAATGGGTATGCGCTGGATTTTACCTCCAAAGGAGGCGATCACCGCTTTACTGTCAGGGGTAAAAGCCATTCCCGGCAACACACCCATGGTAGCGATCGACTCCTGGTCGTCGCGCTGCACCGGGTAGGCCAGCCATTTTTCATCACCGGTTTTTAGGTTTCGTATGACCAGCCCGGTTTTATCCTCGTGCCGGCTGCCGTAAACCAGCCAGTTGCCATCGCGGGAAAGGACTGGCGTAAAAGCCGAACCGTAACGGCTGGTGAGTGTACTGGTTCGCGCCGTATTCCGGTCGTAAACCCCCAACTGGTACTGGGGCATCGGGGCGTTATAGGTCCAGGCACCGATTCGCCTGCTGAAATAAATCAGCCTGCCATCAGCACTCAGCGCGGGGTCTATGGTTTTTAGCGTAGGTGGTTGGTCGATCAACTGTACTCCGCTACCGCCATCTTTATGAACCAGGAATAGCTGTACGTTCATCTTGCCCTTTGCATATACCACATACTCCCCGTCCGGCGTCCATGCGGCATTAGGGATATTCATGTTCATTTCTTTGGTCAACTGCATCGTATCCCCCCCAACCGGGTCGAGCCACCACAGGTTCTCTCCCCCGTTACGGTCTGAAGTAAAGAGGATCCTCTTGCCATCCGGACTGTACCTTGGATGGGTGTCAAAGGCCAGTCCACGTGTTAGCTGGCTGGCTTTGCCTCCCGTTATGGGCAGTGTGTAAAGATCGCCCAGCAGGTCAAAGACGATGGTTTTCCCGTCTGGACTTACGTCCAGCGAGATCCAGGTGCCTTCGGTGGTGCGCAGCGGGATCTTCCGCGCAGGCTTCAGGGGAAGCCCCTTGTATTGCTCGTATCGCGCGGAATCGTTTTTGGTGGTGTCCCTGGCAGGAAGCGGTTCCGCCAGGGGTATTCGGTTGGCGTGGGAGTGGAAAGGTTCGCAAAGCAGCGACCCCGATAACAGGCAGCAGAGCATGCCGGGAATTCGGGTGAACATAGTGGTTAAAGTTTAGTCGCAGAATTTACGAAGAAAACTCCAAACTTCACTAGTCTTTCCTGCTCCACCCTGTTAAGAGAAAAGTGTGTTTACCGGGAAACTTATTTCTTTAAGCCGATCTCCCGGAGTCGCTCGTCCAGGTATTCCCCCGCGGTTGCGTCGGGGTAAGCTTTCGGATGGGCTTCATCCACACAGCTTTCCAGGCAGGCAAGGCTCATTTTACTCTTGGGATGGAGGAAAAAAGGGATAGAAAACCGGCTGGTATGCCAGAATTCCCTTGGCGGGTTCACTACCCTGTGTGTAGTAGAGCGCAATCGGTTATTCGTCAGCCGTTGTAACATGTCGCCTACATTCACCACAATCTGCTCCGGCAGGCTGGTAACGCCAACCCACTCGTTCTGTTTCGTCAGGATCTGCAACCCATCGGCACTGGCACCCACCAGCAGGGTAATGAGGTTGATGTCTTCGTGTTGTTCCGCCCGGATAGCCGATTTCGGCTCCTGCACAATAGGAGGGTAGTGTATCGCGCGTAATATGGAATTCCCGTGATGGATATGCTCGTCAAAATAATGTTCGTCCAGGCCCAGGTAAAGTGCGATGGCCTGCAACAGTGCTTTACCGGATTTTTCAAATGCACGGTATGCTTTATTGAAGGTGTCTGAAAAACCCGGAACCTCATCAATGGATACATTGTCCGGGTATTCCGCTTTAACCGGATCACTGTCCGGAACCGTCTGTCCGTGCTGGTAAAACTCCTTCAGGTCCGGCGCCTCACTGCCCTTGGCGTGCTCCCGGCCAAAGGATGTGTACCCCCGCTGCCCCGCCAGTTCCGGGATCTCGTAGTGCTTTTTCTTTTCAATGGGCATTGAAAAGAACTGCTGTACATATTTATACATGTCAGCGATCAGGTCATCGGGGATGCCATGATTTTTCACCGCAACAAACCCGACCTCTTCATAGGCCTGGCCCAATTGCTGTACAAATTGCTGCTTCAGGGAAGGATCTCCACTGAGGAAATCGGCAAGATTTACGACTGGTATGGCCATTAGCTTCGTTTTAGCGGTGATAAATGTGCTTAATTTGGGGGGTGAAAATAATCAAAACCTTTTTAAACACCGGTATTTGCATAGCCTTTGCCACTTCCTTTACTGCATGTGCCCCAAAATTCAGGGTTGGAAACCGTACGCCACCACCCGGCACGATGCACACCGATTATTCGGATCTATCCAACTGGGCAGCCCATCCCGGCAAAACTGACTTTTCCGACAGCGTACCGCTGCCCCTGCGCGAATCCTATTCGCGCGATACCACTGTAGATGTTTTCTTTATTCACCCCACTACCTATACCCGTAAAAAGCCGGATAGTTGGAACGCATTCCTGAATGACGAGCAGCTGAATCGAAAAACAGATGAACGGCCCATATTGTACCAGGCATCCGTTTTTAACCGCTATAATGTGTACGCCCCCCGCTATCGCCAGGCGCATATTTATAGTTATTATACCACCGATACTCTCCGGGCAAAAGCCGCCCTGGAAATGGCTTATGCCGATCTGCGTAACGCTTTTGAATATTACCTGGAACACGAGAACAAAGGCAGGCCACTGGTTATTGCATCCCACAGCCAGGGCACCACGCATGCCAAGAGGCTGATCAGGGAGCTGGTGGAAGGTACGCCCCTGGCAGCACGGCTGGTGGCAGCTTACCTTATCGGCATCCAGGTAGAGCCGGGTTATTTT
>CBFGLD010000080.1:0-11717 GCA_965649495.1 uncultured Flavihumibacter sp.
TGATGACATCACCCGGTTGAAAATGGTGGTTGTTGGCGGTGGCAAGGTCCCAGGCGGATTCGGGGCTGTGCCCGTTGGCGGAGGAGCTGCCGGTGTTGCTGATGAAATAAATAAAATCAAGCGGTTCTTCTTTAGGAGCCGGAACAGGGCTGGCGATGTTGTCGCTGGTCAGGGTTTCTTTGGAGCAGGACGAAAAAAATACCAGGGCCACGGCCAGGGCGGTAAGCGGAAATTTCATAAGGATTCAAATTGGATATTGAGCTTGCTAATCAATAAGATAACCGATTCCCAAACGGCCTATAACTGTGCCGGATTGCGTGCAAAATCATAAATAGTTATCCACATCAGGGTTTCCCCTTATGGGGCAGTGAACCATTTTGATTCCATTTCTGTTTAAATTTACAGCACAAACATTTAAACACTAATCAGGAGCCATGCACGCATTTACCATCAAGGACCTGGAAAACCTTTCTGGTATCAAGGCCCACACCATCCGGATCTGGGAGCAGCGGTATACTTTTTTAAAGCCGCGGCGGACGGACACGAATATCCGGTACTACAGCAGCGATGAGTTAAAATCGGTGTTGAACATAGCGTTGCTGAACAAGTACGGCTATAAGATCAGCCACATCGACAAGATGCAGCCGCAGGAGATCCGGGAGCGGATATTACAGTTGGGGAGCCAGGAAGCGCAGCTGGAGCGCCAGGTGAACGAGCTGGTGCGGTACATGGTGGATATGGAGCCGGAGGGATTTGAGGAAGTGCTGGAAGCGCATATCCGTCAGCGGGGGATAGACAAGACCCTGACGCAGCTGGTGTTTCCCTTCCTGGAGAAGGTGGGGATGTTGTGGCAGACCAATCACATTCACCCGGCGCAGGAGCATATTGTGACACATCTCATCCGCCAAAAGCTGAGTGTGGGCATAGAGCAAGCCTATACGCCGGTGCGGGTAAACAAGACCGTGTTATTGTTTTTGCCGGAGGGAGAGTTCCATGAGCTGGGTTTGTTGTATACCTGGTATCTGTTAAAGAGCCGGGGGGTGCAGGTGATCTATATGGGCGCCAATTTACCGTTGAAGGACCTGGAGTATGTGTGCAACCTGAAGCAGCCGGACCTGTGTTACACGCATTTGACTTCGGTGGCGCCGGGATTCCATTTTGATAAGTTTTTGGGGCAGTTTGCGTTGCGCTGCGGGGCGCACCGGCTGGTGGTATCGGGTTTGCCGGTGCAGCAGTATGACAAAGAGGTTCCGGCGAATGTGAAGTTCAAAAATTCGCTGCCCGAGGTGATGGAAATGATCGCTACCCTTGGCTAAATTTTAACACAAAAAGCGGCCGGATTCGTTGGTGGAACTTAGAATTTTGTTTAAATTTGGTATATAGTCAATTAAACACAGTAGCCATGTCAAAGACTGACTTTAATGAGATGTTGGTAAACAATGCGGAGTTTCTCCGGCCATTTGCCATTACGCTGACCCGTGATAATGATGCGGCGCAGGACCTGTTCCAGGAGACCATGTTCCGGGCCATCGCCAACAAGGAGAAGTACAATGTGGGTACCAATATCAAGGCATGGCTGTATACGATCATGCGGAACATCTTCATCAACAATTACCGCAGGAAGGCCAAGCAGCAGACCATATTTGACCACACGCCCAACGAGTTTTTGCTGGACTACAACCAGGTGGTGGCGGCCAATACGGCGGAGAGCAATATCCGCATGAAGGAGATCCAGGAAGCGATCCACCAGTTACCGGATATTTTCCGCAATCCCTTTTTATTATATTTTGACGGGTTCAAGTACCACGAGATCGCGGATATGCTGGGAGAGCCGCTGGGTACGATCAAGAGCCGGATACATTTCGCACGCAAGCTGCTGAAGGCGCAGGTGTCGCGTTATTAATTCTATATTTAGCGGCAGTAAAAAGCGTCAGAAAAGCATTCACTTTAATGGATAAACGAAGAACCTGTATTGTTATCGGTTCCGGTTTTGCGGGTCTTTCGGCCGCAAGTTTCCTGGCCCGTGCCGGCTGGGAAGTGACGGTGCTGGAAAAGAACGGGCAGCCGGGAGGGCGTGCGAGGCAATGGAAGCAGGACGGCTTTGTGTTTGACATGGGACCCTCCTGGTACTGGATGCCGGATGTGTTTGAGCGCTATTTTGAGCAATTCGGGAAAAAGGTAACGGACTATTATACACTGGAGCGGCTGGATCCTTCCTATCGCGTTTATTGGTCGGCGTTAGCAGACGGATGTTGGGACATTCCCGCCGGTCCGGCTGCGCTGCAGGCCTTTTTTGAGCGGGTGGAGCCGGGGGCGGGCAGGCAGTTGGAGCGATTCCTGGAGGGGGCGGCCTACAAATACCGGGTGGGGATACAGAAGCTGGTGCACCAGCCCGGGTTGCGTGCCGGGGAGTTCCTGGATATGGAGCTGGCGAAGGGGTTGTTGAAGCTGGATGTGTTCAGCAATATGAAAAAGCATGTGAGCCGGTATTTCCGGGATGAGCGATTGCGGCAGCTGATGGAGTTTCCCGTATTGTTCCTGGGCGCCATGCCGGAGCAGATCCCGGCGCTGTACAGCCTGATGAACTATGCTGATACGGCGGGGGGCACCTGGTATCCGCAGGGGGGGATGTACCGGATCGTGGAAGGGATGTATGAACTGGCAAAGGAGCTGGGAGTGAATTTTCGGTTTAACGAGGCCGTGAGGTCCATCCGTACGGTGAACGGGAAGGCGGATAGTGTGGTGACGGACCAGGGTAGTTATCCCTGCGATGTGGTGGTGGGCGGTGCCGATTATCACCATGTGGAGCAGGAGCTGCTGGAAGCAGCGGACCGCAGTTATACTGCCGGTTATTGGGACAAGCGCGTGATGGCACCTTCCTGCCTGTTGTATTACGTGGGGATCAATAAAAAGATAGCGGGTATCCGGCACCATACTTTGTTTTTTGATACATCGATGGACCAACATGCGCGCGAGATCTACCAGCAGCCGGGGTGGCCGTCGGCTCCCTTGTTTTACCTGTGTGCGCCTTCGGTAACCGATGCTACGGTAGCGCCGGAGGGACATGAGAATCTTTTCCTGCTGATACCTGTTGCTGCGGGTTTAAGCGGTGACAGTGAAGCCGTGCGCGAACATTATTTCAACGTGATCGTGACGAGGCTGGAAAAACATTTTGGCCAACCAATACGCGAGCATATTGTTGTATACAGAAGTTATGCACATCGGGATTTTGAAGCCGATTATCATTCGTTTAAGGGAAATGCCTATGGTCTCGCGAACACCCTTAAACAAACTGCCATCCTGAAACCATCTTGTAGAAGTAAAAAGGTGAAAAACCTGTTTTTTGTTGGACAACTGACGGTGCCCGGTCCGGGTGTGCCACCCAGTTTGATCAGCGGGGAGGTGGTAGCGAAAGAAGTGATGCGAAATTTTTGACTATCTTATAATTTCTAACTGAGGCTTATGATGCAATTGTTTCATACGGTATGCGAAGTGTGCAGTAAAGTGACCACGGAGCGGTACAGTACATCTTTTTCTTCGGCCATCCGGCTCCTGCACCCGGATTTACGGCAACCCATCTATAACATTTACGGGTTGGTGCGTTTTGCCGATGAGATCGTGGATACGTTTCATGGACACGATAAGAAAAAGCTGTTGTACGATTTCCGTAAGGAAACCTTTGCGGCCCTGGAAACCGGTATCAGTCTCAACCCCATTTTGCACAGTTTTCAACAGACAGTACGGGCGTATAAGATTGACCCGGCGTTGGTGGAAGCTTTTTTCCGGAGTATGGAGATGGACCTGGAGAAAAAGGCGTATGACCAGGAGGGTTATGAGGAATATATATACGGGTCGGCCGAGGTGGTGGGGTTGATGTGTCTGTATGTTTTTTGCGAGGGTGACCAGGGGCGCTACGATGCGCTCAAGGGCAGTGCGCGATCCCTGGGTGCGGCCTTCCAGAAGGTGAATTTTTTGCGGGACCTGCGGGCGGACAATAAGGAGCTGGACCGGATGTATTTTCCGGGCTGTGATTTCAGTAATTTTACCGCCTGTCAGAAGAACCGGATCGAGGCGGATATCCAGGCCGATTTTGATGCGGCGCTGGAAGGCATCCTGCAGTTGCCGGTGAAGGCGCGGTTCGGGGTCTATGTGGCCTATAAATATTACCTGTCTTTGTTCCGCCGGATCCAGAAGCTGCAGCCGCAGCGAATCCTGCAGGAGCGGATACGGGTACCGGATATCAATAAGGCGATGCTGCTGCTACGGGCAGGGGTACGTCACCAGTTAGGAAGGATCGGATAAAAAACTATAAACATTGAACACTACCCTGGATTTGGAAACGGTGGTCCTGGTAAATGAAGCGGACCAGGAACTGGGCACGATGGACAAATTAGCCGTGCATGAGAAAGGACTCCTGCACCGTGCTTTCAGTATATTCATCTTTAACAGCAGCGGGCAGTTGTTGCTGCAGCAGCGGGCGTTGGGCAAGTACCACAGTGGGGGCTTATGGACCAATACCTGTTGCAGTCACCCCCGGCCGGGGGAAGCAGTAGAGGCGGCAGCCCGTCGGCGGCTGCAGGAGGAGATGGGCTTTACGGTGCCGCTGGAAAAAGCGTTTACGTTTGTGTACCGGGCCGATTTTGACAACGGGCTGACAGAGCACGAACTGGACCATGTGTTCGTAGGAGAATATTGCGGATTAGTAACGCCGGATCCCGCCGAGGTGAACGAATATTGTTACCAGGACCTGGAGGTGATCGAAACCTCCTTGCGGGAGCAGCCGGACCGGTATACGGCCTGGTTTCACCTGGCCTTTCCGCGGGTAAAAGAGTGGAAACAAAAAACAAGCAAATGAATTGGTTGATATATGTGGGAATAGTGGTGGGCACTTTCCTGTTGATGGAAGGGGTTACCTGGCTGACGCATCGGTATGTGATGCATGGCTTTTTGTGGTATCTGCACGAAGACCATCACAAGAAGGGTCCGGGGTTTTTTGAAAAGAACGACTGGTTCTTCGTGATTTTTGCGGTGCCCAGTTTCCTGATGATCCTGTACGGGACCCTGGAAGGCAGGTACTGGCTGCAGGCGATCGGGTTTGGCATCATGGCCTATGGGTTTGCGTATTTTTTGGTACACGACATCATCATCCACCAGCGGTTCCGGTTTATGAGTCGCTCCCGCAATATTTATGTACGAGCGCTGCGCTGGGCGCATAAGATGCATCACAAGCACATTGAAAAGGAGGATGGTGAGTCTTTCGGCATGCTGATGGTGCACCGGCGTTATTGGGCCAAGGTCAAAAAAGACCGTGAAAACACCCTGTTACGCGGCAAATAAAGGGCCTATCTTGAGCCGGTAACCCCATAACTATGCGAGCAGGTTCCCTCTACCAGTATAAAGAATACGATTACAGTTACGAGTACGATTACGTGTTTTGCGGCGGCGGGCTGGCCGGTCTGAGCCTGCTGATGCGGATGGTGCGGCACGAGCATTTCCGCGACAAGACCTTTTGCCTGCTGGACCGGGATCCCAAGCAGGTGAACGACCGCACCTGGTGTTACTGGGAGCAGGGGGAGGGTTTTTTTGAACCCATCGTTTACCGGCGGTGGGACAAGACCTGGTTTCACGGGCAGGGCTATTCGAAGCAATACGACCTGGCACCTTACCAGTACAAGATGATCCGGGGAATAGACCTGTATACCTATTGTTACGACTACCTGAAGAGCTGCAGCAATGTGCGGCTGGTCTTTGAGCCGGTGGAGCGGGTAGGCAACTGGATCGGCAGGGCGATGGTGGAGTTGCACAACCTGGAGGTGTACCATGCCAACGAGTGGGTGTTCAATTCCGTCCTGTTTGAGCCGCCCGGGAAGCAGCCGGGGGAGCAGTATTTACTGCAGCATTTCAAGGGCTGGGTCATTGAGACGCAGGAGCCCTTTTTTGAAAGCGGCACCAATACGCTGATGGATTTCAGGGTGGACCAGCGCCATGGAACCACTTTTGTGTACGTGATGCCGCTGGATGAGCGCAGGGCCCTGGTGGAATATACGCTGTTTACGGAGGAGCTATTGCAGGAGGAGGAGTACGATGCCGGTCTGCGGCAGTATATCGGGGAGTGGCTGGGGCTGGAGCACTATACCGTAAGGGAGGAGGAGAAGGGGGTAATACCGATGACGGGTCACCGTTTTCCGGACCGGGACGGCAGGATCATAAACATTGGGACAGCAGGAGGGCAGACCAAGCCATCCAGCGGATTTACGTTCCAGTTTGTGCAGCAGCACAGCCAGGATATCGTGGACAGCCTGGTAAAACAAGGGCATCCTTTCCCGCCGTCGCGGCAGGGGGGGCGGTACCGGTTTTACGACAGGGTTTTGCTGGATGTGCTGGCCAGCGGCGCGTTGCAGGGTGATGCCGTATTTACGCAGCTATTCCGGGGCAACCCGGTTACGCGAATTTTCCGTTTTTTGGATAACCGGACGAACCTGCTGGAGGACCTGTTATTGGTAGGCAGCCTGCCGTCCATGCCCTTTTTGCGGGCAGCCCTGCGGGTTTGGTGAGTGCTTTCGCTTACCTTAGCGGGTCAAGCAAGCCCACCTCATGAACTTCAACATCAACGATCTCCTGACCGTTACCTTCACCCTATTTGCCGTAATTGATATATTGGGATCCATACCACTGCTGATCTCCCTGAAGAGCCGGATGGGTGTGATCCATGAGTTGCGGGCCACCCTGATATCGGGAGGGCTGATGTTGCTTTTTTTGCTGGCAGGGGAGAAGTTTTTGCAGGTGCTGGGGCTGGACGTGAGTTCCTTTGCCGTGGGAGGTTCCATTGTGATCTTCATATTGGGGCTGGAGATGGTGCTGGGGATCGAGTTTTTTAAATCGGAGGGCGACCCCAAGTCGGGCACGGTGGTGCCAATAGCGTTTCCCTTGATAGCGGGGTCGGGAACACTGACTACGATCATTTCCCTGCAAGCCAATTATACGAACCTGACGATGGCCGTTGGTATCTTATTAAATTTAATCATTGTGTATGTAGTACTACGATCCCTGAATTACATAGAAAAATTGTTGGGACCGGCCGGATTGTTGGCGATCCGTAAGTTTTTTGGCGTAGTTTTGCTCGCCATTGCCGTAAAGATCTTTGCGACCAATGCGGCGGGATTGATCAAATGACCCCATGGCCTCGTAGTACAATGGATAGTATAAGAGTTTCCGAAGCTCCAGATCCAGGTTCGATTCCTGGCGAGGCCACCCATTTTCCCCTTGATTTTATTGCGGAATATAGTTGATATTCAGTATTTTGAACAGAGATACTAATTCCAGTATTGGGGGTTGAGCATATTATTTGCATATTTGCCCTTGCTCCCCCGGAGTAGTGAACCCAATCCGATATTACTATGAAGAGCCTGCTAACTGTGCAAAAGCGTAATTGAAGATTTATTTTAATGATTGAGCGCACTCCACAAACGCCCCCTGTGATCAAGCCCGTAGAGGACACCGAAAGACCCCTCTGGTCGGTGATGATTCCTGTTTACAATTGTATCGAATTTTTAAAAATTACATTGGAATGTGTGTTGTGCCAGGATCCTGGCCCAGACAAAATGCAGATTGAAGTAGTGGATGACGCCAGTACGGACGGGGATGTAAAAGCGTTGGTAGAGGAAATTGGCAAAGGCAGGGTGGGCTATTTCCGCCAGCAGGAAAATGTAGGAAGTCTGAGGAATTTTGAAACCTGTTTAAACCGCTCGAAGGGTCACCTTATACACCTCTTGCATGGTGATGATATGATCAAGCCGGGTTTTTACCAAGAAATGGAATGGCTTTTTGAGGAGTTCCCGACCATTGGATCGGCATTTTGTAAGTACAGTTTTATTAATAAGAACAGTAATGAAAACTTTATAGCAGAGTCTCTCCTGGAATTTCCTGGAATCATACCTGACTGGTTAGAAAAATGTGCTGTCATGAATTTACCGCAACCGCCTGCGGTAGTTGTAAAACGATCCGTATATGAACATTTGGGCGGATTTTTTGCGGTTCATTATGGGGAGGATTGGGAAATGTGGTCCCGTATTGCGGCCAATTACCCGGTTGCATATACGCCAAAGTGCCTGGCTATGTACAGGACGCATGCCAATAACATCACTACCTCTTCACATCTTTCCGGGCAAAGTATAAAAGATATTGAGAAGGTGATCAATATCATTCAATCGTATTTGCCACCGGAGAAAAGAAGGAAGATAAAGAGCAAATCCAAGGAAAAATTTGCGATCATGTTTTCCGTAATTGCCTGCAGGAATTTTTATGGAAACCGAAAAAAATATTTCAACCTGGCAGTTAAATCATTAATGTTTGATGCAAATTTCCGAACCGTTTATTTTCTTTCCAAAATAGTGCTGAACTACCTGATACCTTCAAATATTGAGGAAGGGAAGGTTACTGTATTATCCGATAACGAGTCTTCGAAATGACAGGGCTCATTTCAGTTCCCAACACCAATAAAATGCCTAATTTTCTTTCTTAATGAAAGCTCAAGATGAAAAATGGGATTGGAAGATCACACCGGCTACCAATTGGCTGGGTGCAAGTTTTGGTGAATTAATAGCTCACAAGGACCTTTTATTTGGCATCGTTCGAAAGGACTTGCTGAGTTCGTATCAACAAACCCTGCTTGGGCCTCTGTGGATACTGATCCAACCCCTATTCGGGGTAATTGTGTATATGTTTGTGTTTAACAGGATCATAGGGGTTTCCACCCAAGGCATTCCGCCTTTCCTGTTTTATTTAACCGGTATCACCTTATGGAACTTGTTTGCCGATATTGTTTTATCCATTTCAAATGTGATCACCAATAATATCAGTGTTTACAGTAAAGTTTATTTTCCCCGGCTAATTACTCCCCTTTCGGGTCTGCTGCTGCAATTAACCAGGTTTTCTATTCATTTTATATTTCTTTGCGTTGTCCTGTTTTTCTATATTATAAAAGGGAAATCAGATTTCCATTTTCCCGGTTTGCTGTTAGCTTTGGGGGCGGTGCTTATTGCAGCTCTGATAGCATTTGGCTCCGGCCTCCTGTTTTCAGTTATTTCCACGAAATACCGTGATGTAAACAGTTTAATGAGTATGGTCATCCGGTTGTTAATTTTTGTAACCCCGGTTTTTTATTCACTAGAAACGGTTCCTTCAAAATTCAGTTGGGTATTGCAGTTGAATCCCCTGACAGCTGTTTTTGAGTTGTTTCGGACATCCCTGACCGGGGACGCCATTGTGATGCCTTCATTGTGGTATAGCTTTTCGTTCATGATAATAATAGTTGCTGCCGGTGTATTGTTTTTTAATAAGATGACGGACAAGTTGATGGATGTTGCATAAAATTTAATTGCCTGATGCAAAAAATGATTGAGGTTGAATCGCTTTCAAAGATTTACCGGTTGGGAAAGATCGGAACGGGATCGCTGCGTCAGGACCTGCATGGATGGTGGCAGAAGAATATATTGAAAAAGCAAAGTAATTTTTTCCAGGGTATTGGTGTTGATGGGGTAGATTATATACGAGCGCTCCATGATGTGAGTTTCAGCATTAATGAGGGGGATACCTGCGGTATCATTGGCCGGAATGGGGCGGGGAAGTCGACCCTTTTAAAAATATTATCCAGAATTGTCAAACCCAGTTCGGGTTCCATAAGTGGGAGAGGCAGGGTGAGTAGTCTCCTCGAAATAGGAACCGGGTTTCACAGTGAACTTACCGGAAAGGAGAATATATTTATCAGTGGGTATATGCTGGGGATGAATAAACGGGAGATCCGGGCCAAATATGATGAGATCGTCGCTTTTTCCGGGGTGGAGAAATTTTTGGATACGCCTGTGAAGCGATATTCCTCGGGCATGTATGTGCGGCTAGCCTTCTCCGTTGCTGCTCACCTGGAACCCGATATATTGATTGTGGATGAAGTTCTTGCGGTGGGGGATGTGGAATTTCAAAAGAAGTGTTTGGGTAAAATGAAGGATGCTTCCAGGGAAAGAGGACGCACGGTTTTATTTGTCAGCCACAATATGCAGGCTGTGAACCAGCTATGTAACAGGTCACTTTGGCTTGAAAAGGGTGAACTGGTGATGGATGGTAATTCTGCCCAGGTTATAAATGCCTACCTGGCAGAGAATAGCAGGCATGTACTGCACCAGGAATGGAAAGATATTGACACAGCGCCGGGTAACGATCAACTTAGGGTATTGAAGGTTGAATTGGTTCCCCATTATCTGCAGGGTCAGGACGTGATTGATATCCGTACTCCATTATCCGTTCACTTTAGTTTTTTAAATCGCCTCACAGAGGATAAACTGGTGGCCGAATTATTGTTGTTCAATGTTTCCGGGGAATGCATTTTTGCTATAACCTCCCGTCCCGCATACTATGAAAACGGTATAATCCAGGGTTGCCTGGAGGTGCCGGGAAATTTTCTCAACGATGGCTCCTATTATTTTACGCTTGCTTTTTTCCGAAGTAATAAAGTGACGGTGGGATATTTTGATGAAGTGTTACATTTCAGCGTGAATGACTATGCGGATGACCGGGACTGGTATGTTAAATGGTGGGGGCATGTCAGACCGGATTTTCCGCTTACATTAAAACAGGCCTGATCTTATGGGAGAATCTGTTCGCATACCTGAATTTCCGCCAGTGATCGCAGCATTAGAGGAGACTGAGGATCAGCCTTTATGGTCTGTAATGATACCTGTATATAATTGTTCCATTTTTTTGCCGGAAACATTGTGGTCTGTTTTAAGACAGGATCCGGGTGTCGATAAAATGCAGATCGAAGTTGTAGATGATGCCAGTACGGATGCCAATGTGGAGCAACTGGTAAACGAGATCGGAAAGGGACGTATCCTTTATTACAGGCAGCCGGAGAATCGGGGCAGTTTGAGGAATTTCGAGACTTGTATCAATCGTGCGAAAGGCCATTATGTTCATCTTTTACATGGGGATGACATGGTGAAGCCCGGCTTCTACACTGCTATGGAATCATTATTTCATCAATCACCGGAAGCTGGTGCTGCGTTCTGCAGGTACGATTACATCAATAATGAGGGAGTGGTTTTATCGGAGAGGGAACCGCAATCCAGCCGGCCTGGAGTTCTTCCTGATATAGTAGAAAGGTTAACCGTGCGGCAATGTATACAATATGCGGCAATGGTGGTGAAAAGATCCGTTTACGAATCCCTGGGAGCGTTTTATCTAACTACTTACGGTGAAGATTGGGAAATGTGGGTAAGAATTGCCTGCAATTTTCCTGTGGCCTATACACCCGAAAATCTCGCTTCCTACCGGGTCCACGAATTATCTATTTCAGGGAACAGGTTATGGACAGGTGAACACCTGGAAGACATTGATAAGGTATTCCGGGCGATAGCGAAAATGGTTGATCCAATTGGGAAATCGCGGGTTATAGTGCGGTTAAAGCGTAATTACGCCAACTGGACGGTATCGATGATAGAAAAACATTGGGATAAGTACCGGGATAAACCAGTTGCCCGGGCTCATATTTTTAAACTAAAAGCATTCTATAAGGATTACCGGCTTTTATTCCGGATTCAAAAACTAAAGTTAAGGATGATGGTCCCGGGAAGACCTGTTCCGGTAGTTCTTGTCCGTGATTATCAATTGGCTGATCAACTTCCCCAGGCCGCCCGTCTTAAAGAAGACCATGTGTTTTACATTTT
>CBFGLD010000081.1:0-11606 GCA_965649495.1 uncultured Flavihumibacter sp.
CAAAGGATTCGTTCAGCAGGTATTTCTTTTTAATGAACAGCATTTCTTCCGAAAACTGCGTTCTGTCAATACCGGGATATAATTCCAACTCTCCCTTATTGTTTTTGATATAATATGCCGGGATCATGTCAATGGAGCCATTGTGATCAAAATCATTGGCGAATAATTTCATGGGCCGTTGCGCCGACACCCGCCATTTGTTGTTCTGGCCGATATTACCAGCCAGGATATCCTGGTCGCCGTCCTGGTCAAGGTCAACGATTTTCAGCGCCCTCCACATCCCGTTCCAATTGGTTTGATCCAATACATTATTTTTCTGTTCGGTCAGTTTGCCATTCCTGTTCATAAAAAACCGGATGGGCATCCAATCGCCACAGATCACCAGGTCATCGAGGCCGTCGGCATCCAGGTCAGCCCATTCTGCCGCGGTAACCAATCCCGGTTGCACTAATTCTTTACAGGTTTCCTGCGTCACATCCACAAACCTTCCTCGGTCGTTGCGTAAAAGGAAAGAACGCGCGGGCAGGGGATACTGATCCGGAATCATCCTTCCCCCAATGAACAGATCGGGATCACCGTCACCATCGTAATCGCTCACACAAATTGCCTGGGAAAGGGTAGCAACATTAGAGGGGAAGGCATCACGGAAATACTGGAATTGCCCTTTCCCGTCATTCAGGTAGATCTTTGGAATGTTCAGGCTCGTACTATTGCCGTATTCTGAACTGCCGGACATCACCAGGAGGTCAGGGTCCTTATCTCCATCCACATCCAGAAAAACAGAAGCAGCGTCTTCACCGCTCTTTTCGCCCGCCTCCAGGTTGGATCCGGAAAAATTACCTTCTTTGTCCTGGATAAAGATTTGGCCCATCTGATAGGCACCGCCTCCAGCAAAAACATCATCCAGCCCATCACCGTTTACATCCGCTACACTGATGGCGGGACCTAACTGGGAATATTTCTGGGGAATCAGCTTCTGTCTTCCAAAATCGAAATAAGAGTTTTCGTGGTGCTTGAAAGTGATCGCATTCTTATCTTCCCGGAAGACCGGCTGTTGATGTTTTTCAACCCGGCTGACTGGAACAGCATCGTCAATACGGAGCGTTAGAAACTGGTTAGCTTTCTGGTTCCTGATTACCTGCTCTTTATTTCCGGGCCAGAGGATCCTCACAGAATCCACTGTTTTAGCAGGCCCTAATCCAAAATGCAGGCGCTGGTCCACAGAAGACAGGTAACCCCTTACAGGATATTGTTCCAGGTATTGCACCTGCGAACCGGAATAGCAATATACCTTAGCACCGAATCCGGACGGGTTCCTGTCACTGCCTTTCAATTGAAGGGATAAGAAGTTAGCCGTAGAATCGGTAACAGATTGCCTGATTTCATTGCGCCAAAGAAAAGCCGGCTGGTTCATATTGTTTACTACCAGGTCCAGGTCACCATCGTTGTCGAGATCCACCTGGACGGCACCTTGTGAAATGGAAGGAGATGACAGTCCGGAAGAGCTGGTTGCGTTTTCAAAACGGAGATCCCCGCTGTTCCTGAAAAGGTAGTTATGGATTCTGACCTCACCATACGAATCCAGTTCTTTAATTAACCGAGTTGTGTCGTTATTGGGATTTGACTCCGCACCGGTCATTACCTGGTGGCGGCCATGTCTGAAGAACAGAAAATCATTGTTAGTAAGGTCTTTGGCCAGTCCATTAGTAATATGTACATCTTTCAAACCGTCGTTATCAAGGTCGGCAAGTAAAACACTCCAGCTCCAGTCCGTTTCTGCAAGGCCCGTATAATTTCCAATTTCACTGAAGAAGGGTATCGCAATACTGTCGTACATCCTGTTGCCATGGTTCAGTTGCAACATATTGCGGGCAAACTGTGGTTGGTACCCCCCCATTTTTTGCTCCATCTCGTAGCGTTCCGGATTAGCGCCGGCAAACATGATCTTTTTCCGGTAATTGGTTTCCGGTTGCATGTCCAGCACCGCTATCTCCGGAAGAAGATCATTGTTCAGGTCAGCAATATCCACCCCCATGCTATTGTAGCTCTGGTGCCTTAACGACCGGGAAATGAAATTGGTAAACCCCCCTCTTTGGTCATTCAGCCACATGAGGTCATTACTGATGAAATCGTTACCGATATACAGGTCCGGCCACCCGTCGGTATTTAAATCGCTGACTGCCAGGCCCAGTCCATATGCTACATCTTTGACCCCTGCCGCTTCCGAATCATCCCGGAAAACCGGGTGACTTCCGCCGGAAGGCACGCCTTCGTTCCGGTAGAACTTATCGGTGGCCATCCGGTTTCCCTTGGTATCCTGGATGAAGTTGTTCGGTTCATCATGAAATACATTATGATTCATCAGGTACATGTCAAGATCTCCGTCCAGATCCTGGTCAAAAAAAGCGGCCTGGGTGGAATAGCCGGGATCATCCAGGCCATAGGCTTTCGCTTCTTCGGAAAAGTTAAGGTTCCCTTTATTGATGAAAAGCAGGTTTCTCCTGCCTGCTTCCGTGCTGGCATTGGTCACACAAACATAAATATCTTGTAACCCGTCCAGGTTAATGTCAACAATGCTTACTCCCGTGCACCATTTGGTATTCAGCAAGCCCGATTTTTCCGTCACATCTTCAAATTCAAGATTACCCTTATTGATATATAACCTGGAGGGTACCTGAGCTCCTGCAAAAAAAAGATCCTGGAGTCCGTCGTTGTTAAAATCACCCGTGCCCACACCGGAGCCTATATAGATGTATTGGTTAATAATAAAATTGGTAGAATCGTTTTCAACCAGTTTGTTGTTGAAATCAATATGAGATCGGGAAGCCTTTATTTCTGTAAAATACATACCGGTTCGCGGCTCCTGGTTCGGTTGACGGCAACCGACCTGCGCCAGTAGAATTGAAAGAAAAGCTATAGTGATCTTGTTGCCGAAGTAGTTATTTTTTCCCAGCACTGGCCTGCATATTTTTGTTGTTCTGCGATACTAATTTGTTGTATACCCATTCACCCACCAGCCGGCCCTGGATGTTACCGTTATCAATGGCATCCATATAATGTATACCACCGTAGAATCGGGAAACACCGGCTTCTGCTGCTGCCTGCTTAAAAGATTGGAATTTGCGGGCAGGAAGGCCATAAGGCACTTCCACGCTATCTGTATAAGCAAAATTTTCACCAAAAAACCTGGTAAGAATTTCAGCACTGCAGGTTGATATGGTACTATGCCCGCTCAGGTATTCGGGAAAGGGTGGTGTTTGCAATAAAGGCTCCCAGGAAGGATCGATCAGTCTGCGGATAGCAGTTTCCGGCCGTATCCGGTGACTCCTGTATTTTTCATCCCAACAAGACATGAATGCGTCCATGAGTCCCACCGATACAGTAGATAGTATCTGCAGGGATTCATTAAAACCCTTTCCCGCCTGTACGCAGGCAATACCACTGATACCCAGCCAGTGGGCACCGGGTGAGATTTTCTTGAACGCATATTGCAGGTGACCCTTGTCGTTCACCATAAAAGGATTACAATCCCAGAATGCGGCAATGGCCATATGCTCTTCATCAGCATTTTTGCTCTCCAGGTAAACAGCGTTCAATAAATTATAAAACGCAGAGTTTTTTTCCGTGCTATAAGGTACTGGGGGCAAGGGTTTGAATTGGGAAGCGGAATCCAGGGTAAACGGTCGGACCTTATTAAAGTAAGGTTCCACCGCGGCTATAAAAGCAGGCGGTGTGGGATACCAATTGCCCGCTGCTTTTTGAGGGGTATACCTGGGATAATTGCTTATCTTATTATAGGCATCCTCTTTTGCATAGGCCAGCACCTGGTTCGAAATATGGGCCGCATAACTAAGCGACCCCGCTATCATCGTTTCATTCATGCCTGCATTCCTGCAGGAGTCCAGGAACGCTTTTTCATATTGCACCATTTCTGATCCGGACGGCTGCATTTTTTCGGAAGTGCGCATCATGGCCAACAGCGCTGCTAATTGCGGATGGTACGACGGAAGTGTATCGGGATGATTCAATTCCGGATACCGGTTTAACCTGCCACTCATAGAGGGAAGGCTGCTGTCATGGGCTGACAGAATTTCATACCCCGACAGCAGGCTATAACTAAAGAACCTTGCAGCAAGAGGGGGATTGGTGATATCATGAACCATGATATCCGTCATCTTTGAGATGACAGCATTAATATCCTTAACAGAAAAGTCTGTTTGCTGCTGCTGATTCTGGCAGGATAACAGGAAGAAAATCATACCGGCAAGTAGGGTCACACATTTCCGCATCACTTTACAATTTTATACGCTTTCACATTTGATTGGTTGATTCCAAAATATAAGATATCATTCAATTCAATAACAGATCTGACATCTCCCCAAAGCTGAAACCCGGATGAATATTGAGGCACATAACGAAAATCCCCTTTGTCACCAGCCTCCAGCAGAATGCCGTAGTTGGCATCCATTTTACCAAACCGCAGTCTTGCCCTATTTATGTTACCACATAATAGAAGGTCTTTGTTTCCATCACGGTTATGGTCAAGTGCCGTAATGGTAAATACCGGTGAAAACTGCGCCTGCAGCGGTAATTCAATTTTATCCATACTGGTTCCCCTGGTACTGAGGAAACAACTGGTAGCCAGGGTATTGGCGGTGACGATGCCGGCACCCTTCAGTTCCTCCTCCGTAAAAATCTGTTTCATACCAGCATCCGCATAACTTTTATAATCGGGAAAGCGGGTTCTCATGATACTCATCTGATCCAGCAGTTCATCACGGGTAACATAGGGATAACTGGTATGCTGCACATAAAAATTCAGGATAGGATCTATGGAACCGTTGTTATCGAAGTCCTTGTAATATAATTCTGCCGGCTCCTTTTCAGATACCCGGCATTGCATATTGAGGCCCGCATTCCCGGCAACGATATCCGGTTTATTATCCTTATTGAGATCGGTTACCAACAGTTTGTTCCACCACCCGGTAAATTCTTTTCCGAGAATTTGCTTGGATTGGTTTTCCAGTTTATTATTTCGGTTAATTAAGATCGTTAAAGGCATCCACTCTCCCGCAAGTACCAGGTCCTGTTTGCCGTCGAGATCCATATCGGCCCAGGCAGCATCGGTTACCATGCCGATATTTTGGATAGCCGGTGCGATGGATGCGGTCTGGTCAATGAATTTGCCTTTCCCGTCGTTGATCAGGATATAAGAGCTGGGAGCCTGGGGATAGGCACCCGGAATGGCACGCCCCCCTACGAACAGGTCGGGTGACCCATCACCATTGAAGTCCGTGAGGCGGACACAACTTTTAGCTACCAGCATATCAGGCAGCAATCCGATAGCTTTGGTAAAATCACCTTTGCCATTATTCAGGTAGATCCTGTCTTGCAACAAGGGGTCATTCGTCGTGAAATTATGGTAGCCGCCACTGGCCACATAAATATCTGTAAAACCATCGCCGTTAAGGTCCGAAAGAATGGCATCCGCATCTTCGCTTTCCTTATCGGCAACAAGTGCTAGCGGTTCCCTGCTAAGGAATGAACCATTCTTTTGCTGAATGAAGATCTTGCCGGCCTGCCCAGCTCCCCCACCCGCAAATATATCTTCCAGTCCATCCTTATTTATATCGCCTTTCACGAGGCAGGGTCCCGAATGAGACAGGGGATTGGTCAGCAGGGGCTGTCTTTTGAAATCGTTGACTTCCGTTGAGCTGTGATTAAATGCAAAAGGGGCTTTTATTTCTTTGTAGTACGGGTTTGAGCGGGTTGTTGAGGGAAGGGAGATGGTTGCATTTTTCTCTTCCAGGATAAGAACCTGGTTACCGGCTACAGCAGCAAGGGACTGGGATTTCCCGCTGAGCCAAACCACCCGTACAGAATCTGCCGTTTTATTAGCACCCAGGCCAAAATGCAGTACCGGTGATACCGTAGATTGGTATCCCCGGGAAGGCATTTGTTCCTGGTATTGAATCTTCCCCTGGTGGTAAACATAGACCTTTGCGCCGATACCATCGGTATTTCCGGGTATTCCTTTCAGGGAAACCGAGAGGTAGTTGTTACTGGTATTGTTCCTGGTATTGTTTTCATTCCGGTAAATGGAAGCAGGCGTATTCAGGTTATTGACAATAATATCCAGATCACCATCATTGTCCAGGTCCGCATAAGCTGCCCCGTTACTGTTAGCCGGTTCATTAAATCCCCATTCCCGGCTGACATTTGAAAAGGTAATACCGCCGTCATTCCTGAAGGCATAGTTAGTGATATTGGAGGACGGCATCTGCTGAAGTATTTTAAGGACGTCTTCCTTGCTGAGCCTTCCTTTGGAAGCAACATAATCGTTCATGAATTTCAGGAAGTCCATGTTGGTGTAGTCGCGCAGGTATCCATTGGTAACATACAGGTCTTTCCAGCCATCGTTATCAAAATCCGCCAACAAGGGTGCCCAGCTCCAGTCCGTATTGGATACTCCCGCTAATTGCCCGATCTCACTGAAGGTACCGTCACCATTATTCAGCTGGAGCATGTTACGCATATATTGGTAATGAAAACCAGAGCGGACGATCAGGTCAAATTTTTCATAATTATCCGGGGATAACAGCAGTTTTTGCCGCTTATTATCTTCGGGTAACATATCCAGTACCAGGATATCCGGCAACGCATCATTATTGATATCTGCTACATTGTTTCCCATGGAAGACTGGGAAGTATGCCCCAACATGGAAAATTTTTTATCTGAAAAGGTACCGTTACGATTGTTGATATAAAGGAAGTCCGGCACATTATAATCATTGGCGATATAAATATCCTGCCACCCATCTCCATCGATATCAGCTATCCCAGCGCCCAAACCATAGGTCAGTACGGAACTACTGATACCTGCACGGCGGGTAATATCTGTAAATTTGTTACGTTCATTTTCAAAAATCCGGACACCGATAGCAGGGTCCTCTTTTGACAGTAGCGCGGCGGTGCTGGATTCATCCAGTACCGGCATATTATTAGGATTATGGTTCAGAGACAGCATATCCAGGTCTCCGTCTTTATCCATATCAAAGAAAAAAACCTGGGTGGTATAGGAACTATCGGCCAATCCGTATTCTGCTGCCTTTTCACTGAATTGCGGTATTCCCTCAGCATTGTTTCCGGAATTGATAAACAACTGGTTGGTCCGGTTCTCTGCACGAACCTTTCCGGAATAACTGATATGGATATCCGGTTTCCCATCTCCGTTCACATCGGCAATGGTAACGCCGGTTCGCCAGGGTGCCTGGCGGGTGATAAGTCCTGATGCGGTGGTAATATCAGCAAAACGCATATTACCACGGTTCAGGTACAACTTACCGGGAGTCATGTTCCCATTAAAATAAATGTCCTGGAGCCCGTCTGAATTGAGGTCTCCAACGGCAACACCCCCGCCATTGTAAAAATATTCATATAGCAGAACATTGGTATTTCCGGCTTCTGTCAGGTTATTGCTGAAATCAATACCCGTACTGTCAGCAGGCAGGGATGCGAATAATGGTGCGACAGGTTCATCCGAACTTTCCGGCTGCTGATCATTGGAACAGGAATTAAGGAAAAGCAGGAGCAGGCTGATGGACAAAAGGTTTTTCAAAGTGTTTCAGTTGAGACTTATAAACGTTTATGCCAGTATAAATATACTGGCATAAACGTTTTAAATACTATCAGTACAAAAGGATGATTTATTCCTCATACCCCGGGTTCTGAATAAGCTTATCGTTCTTATTCATTTCATCCCGGTGAATGGGAGTGAAATACATTTTGTCTGCCCAGTTACGGTTTTCATGGTTAATGTCTTCCACTGGCGTATAGGTATAATCGTAAATGGTTTCATCATGGCGATAGGTACCGGAAAGCGTTTTACCCGGTTTGAATTTTCCTACCACGTTAATGAAATCGATCTTCCGTCCAAGCGTTTCGGCCGCTATCATCCACCTGCGCGCATCATGGTAACGTTGTTCTTCGTAAGCCATTTCAATGCGGCGTTCGTTGCGGTAGCGGTCCATAAGTGCAGCGCCGGATTCGGTCACAGCGGGCATACCGGAACGGAAGCGGATCTTATTCATCCAGTCGCGGGCTTCACCTTCCTCGCCCAGTTCCAGGCAGGCTTCCACGTAATTGAAGACCGCTTCTGTATACCGGAAGAAGGGCCAGGGAATGAATTGCTTGGTATTATTTTCAACGATGGCCGGATCCGGATCGATGAATTTGCGCATGTAATAACCGGTACGGGTACCATTCCAGTCTTCGATGGTACTCCTGCGGGTATCCAGTCCCTGGAAAGTGGTGGTGGCGCCACCTACCACCAGGTCGTACTGGCCAGTCTGGATCTGGTTAGCCGGATCCACATCTCCTGAGATCAGGTTACGGGGTTTCCAGTCGGAGCCATCAAACATAATGCTGGCATAAAAACGGGGATCCCTGTTTTTATAGGGGGCCGCTTTATGAGCCGGGTTGCTCCAGGAAAATTCGGTACCGTCCATCATTTCATAATCATCAACCAGGTCGCCAATGGGAGTATTACCCGCCCAGTTGTGGTAACCGTTCGGACCATTGAAGAGGCCGGCATAGGGGCCACCCCACTCATCCTTATCGGGTACATTATAGCGGGCGAAGATAAGTTCTGAAGCTGCAGCAGCGTCTACACCAGGAGCCACACTTCCGCCACCCATGGAAATGGAAATATAGTTTGCTCTTCCTTCCTCAGCGGAAACAGGAGCCGAGAGGTCCAGCTTATAACCGTTGGTAGCATCAAGTATTGCTTTAGCAGCGGCTTTTGCAGCCTGCCAACGGGAAGCCTGGTCTCCGGAAGTATAACCGATCAGCTCCTTATTACCATAACCTGAAATGATGGATGACTTTGCTGAAGCAGTAGGAATATCATGAAGGTCACTGGCGGCATAGAGCAGCACCCTTGATTTAATGGCCATGGCAGCCAGCGCGGTAGCCCTGCCCTTCTGCATGCTCTTGCCGGTGAGATTGGCAATTGCCTGATCACACTCATCAACGATAAAATCGACACACTCTGCATAAGTATTCCGGGCAATGGTATAGTCTTCATCCAGGCCATAAACCTGGGTCACCAGGGGAACGCCACCATAATAGCGAACTAATTGATGGTAAAAATAGGCACGGAGAAAATGGATCTCACCCTGCAGTCTTTCTTTCAACGCTTCATCGATGGTAGACGTTTCGAGGTTCTGAAGGGCCACATTACAGGCGCGGATACGGGTATACATGGAGTTCCAGGCATAGGTACCGCTGAGGCGCCCGGTATTACTGGCACTGGCACTACCTTCCGTAATGGTATTGATACCACGGCCGGTATGGGTGAAAACCGCTTCATCGGTATAGGATGCCAGCATTTCTTCTTCGAAACCACCTGCTCCCAGCCCGTTGTAGATCTCGTTCACAAAGGCAGTAGCCAGCGGCCCATCGTTCCAGACAGCAGACGAGGACACTTCCCCGAGCGGCTGGGTGTTGAGGAAATCCTTGTTACAGGAGGATATCCCGATTAATGAGGCAATTAGGAATGCCTGACTGAATTTATTTCTGATTCTCATAGTTCTTGTTTAAAAAGTTACAGAAGCACCTACGTTGATTACCCTGGCTTGCGGATAATACTGGCCGCTGCCACTTACTGATTCCGGATCATATATCTTCATCTTATCCCAGGTGACCAGGTTGATCCCGTTCGCATATACGCGCAGGTTACTGATGCCGACTTTATTAATAAGACCAGCCGTCACATTATAGCCCAGTTCAAAGTTCTTGAGACGGAAATAATCGTTCTCGCGAAGCCAGTAGGTATTATTACCAGCGCCTGAACCAGAATAATATGTGTTATCGCGGTTGTCAATCCGGGGATGCTCACTGCTCGGATTGTCTATGCTCCAGCGATTGTCGTATGTGTATTGGAGGTAGTTACCAATGTCTCCGGATTCCGTACCAATGAAGAGCAGGCCACCTTTTGCACCCTGGAATAAAACGGACAGATCAAAGTTCTTCCACTGCGCACCCATATTGATGCCATACGTAAAGCGGGGATCGCGGTTTTTATCCAAACGTACCTGGTCATCCCCCGTAATCTTACCATCACCATTAACGTCCTTAAACTTCATGTCTCCAGGACGCAGGTTGGCAGCGCCAACAGCGCTGTAATCAATGGTATTGGCAGCCAGGTCTTTATCATCCCGGAATACCCCGTCGTACTGGTAAACGAGGAAAGCGGCGCCATTGCTACCGAAAGTGCTTCCAGTGGAACGCTGCCAGGCAGGAACGCCGGGGGCCTCACTCCAGAAAACGATCTTGTTCTTGGCATAACCACCATTCACGCCAACATTATAACGCAATTCGCCGATGCTGTTATTATAGCCCACTTTGAATTCCCATCCTTTGTTGTCCAGTTCACCAATATTAGTGGGCGGCAGCAGGTTGGAGATTCCAGATGTTCCCGGAACCGCACCACTGGCACGGATAAGCGCATTTTTACGCTGGTTGCGGAAGACATCGAACTCGATATTCAACTTGTTATTCAGCAGGGTGGCTTCCAGGCCAAAGTTGGTATTGTTACCCACTTCCCAGGTAAAGTTGGGGTTAGGCATTTTAGTTTCATAAAGCGCGCGGGCAACCGCATCATCAATAATGAAACTGCTGAAACCATAAGTAGCCAGGAATTGGTACTCTGCCAGGCTGCCATTGATATAAGGTTCAGCCCCCATTTGTCCCCAGGAAGCCCTGAGTTTCAGGTTATCGATAAAGCTGACATTGTTCTTGAAGAAATCCTCTTCCGATACGCGCCATCCCACCATTACGCCCGGGAAGAAACCAAAACGCTTGCTGGGAGGGAAAATATAAGAACCGTCATAGCGCCAGAGGAATTCCGCCAGGTATTTTTCCTGGTAGTTATAACCTACACGTCCGAAATAGCTGAGACGGGCACGCTCATAGGCACCCCCGCTCACATTTCTTTCTTCATCACCACCGGCAAAGAGCTGATCCACCGCCGTGGAGATAAAGTAACGGCGATAGGCATTAAAGAACTCCGAATTGATGGTTTCCCGCTGAACACCCGCCAGGAAATTCACCGTGTGATCTCCAAAAGTGCGATCGTAATTCAGCAAGGCCGACAGGTTAATGTTCAGGCTGTTTTCTGAGTTTTGACGCAAACGGGGATCGGTAAAGGTAGAACGCAGTTCTTTGGTCAGCTTGGGAGTGGTACCATCATCTTCATAAGATACTTTATCCCAGGAATAGAGGTACCAGGGAGTCTGCCATCTTTTGCCTGTCATGATGTATTTGTCCACTGCTGCGGTACCGGTGAGTTTCAGTCCCTTTACCCCAGGTATCAGTAATTCGAACTTACCATTGGCCTGGAAATAATCACGCTTGTCTTTATCGTAACCCGTAGCGTTGGTAGTGATCACAATTGGGTTTTGCCCGTTTTCAATATCCCGCCCCGGAAGTCCGTTTGGCCAGATTTCTGGTTCATTGGGTTTGCCCCTCATCAGCATCCGGAAGATAGCACCCGCGCTTTCCGTTGGGAAAAACCTGAATTCTTCACGCGCCGTTACCCCCAATGC
>CBFGLD010000082.1:0-11578 GCA_965649495.1 uncultured Flavihumibacter sp.
ACCGCTAATATGCGACCGAGAAAATAACCGGCCACCAGGGAAACCGCCACCCGGATGGAATGCCGGAATATATTGGAATCTGTGTTCAGGTTATTGATCAGCAGTTTCAGGTTGAATTCGGTAGGAGAAACAAATTTGCTGTACTCCACCTGCCTTTTAAAGGAATCACTGATGCTCCGGTCAAAGCTGGTATACCGATGCAGTGTTTGTATGCGGTCGTAGAGGTCTTTGAGGCTGTCAAAAATATGCCTCAGGCTGATGAAACCCTCAATATTACTATCATCCATATGCGATGCGCGAGTGGACAGAAATTTCTCCTCCAGGGTACGCAGGTCGCGCTCCAGTAGCGGGTCAATGGAAGAATGGCTGCCTTCCTGCAAGGCCAGCCCGATGGATTCCATATCCGAAGCAAGACGGAGTATAAAATCGCGGAAGGAAGGCAGCAATCCAGTACCATCCATCTGCTCATGCAGTTTTCGATAGTCCTGCTGCGATGTCATCACCCGCTCGAACAGATCCACACTGTCCAGGAATATCATCATCAGTATCCGGCTGGTATGGGTGCTTTCCCTGACTATGTCACGTGTTTTGAACAGCATTTCCCTGACCAGGTTTTGTTTATTGTGCACCTGTACCTGCTGTTCCAGGATGGAACGGTAGGTTTTATCATAGTCCACCCCTGGTTCGTACAGTGCTGCCCTGCTGCGTAGGTAATCACCCGTGGATATCAGCGCGTCACCCAGGGCTTGCTGGATGAGTTTATAGGGTCTCAGGCGATACAAAAGCAGGCTCAAAACCAGGTAGAAGGTACCGCCCGCCGCAATCAGCAGGGCGTTGCGCAATACCTGTTCGGCACTGTACCGTTCATCTATAGAGAGGATCATTACCAGCAATCCGGCTACTCCCACCGCGCCGGCACGGGTACCGTAAACTCCAATGATGGAACCGGCGAAGCCCATCACGCCAATCAGGGTAGCCACCAGCCAGGGCCAGGGCATACTGAGTCCGGTGAATAAAGACAACACAAAGATCAGAGCAACGGTTACCGACATGCCGTTCACACGGTGATGGATAGGCCCGGTATTATCGGTCAGCGCTACGCACATCGCGCCCAGGCCAAGAGCAACACCCGCCTGAAGCTGCCCAAAATAAGCAGCCGCCAACAATGGTATCATCACGCCAGCGGTTGTCCGCACTCCTTCGGACACATAATAGCTGCTGCTGTATTTCTTATACTGGCGTATATATTCGATCATGAATTTTATTTAACACCCAGGATTGCGGCAACGCCAAAGGCAAGTATGGCAAGTATTAAACCGTACATGAAAACGTTGTAGGATATTCGAAGAAAGTGATATTTCCTGGCCAGTACCTTACCCAGGTAATAGATGTCCTTGATCATGCTCCCATACAGATAATCACTATCCTTCATCATTTCTTTCATCGCCCATTCGTAATCGGGCAGTTCCATCTTGAAAAAATTTCCGAAGAAAAGAAGGTTCACTTTTTTCTGGCGGATATCTTCTTCCGTGAAAAAACCCTTGGTAACATTGGGTCGGGTGGCCATAATAGCAAACACAACGGCTCCCAGGCAACTCAGCGCTAATAGGAAAGTGGGGATGATGAACTGCGGGTAATACTGGAGCTTGCCCAGTAAAACAGAAACCAATATGGACAAAACAATGGTATTAACGGAGATCATTATGTTGGCCTTGCTGTCAGCCATCTGGCTCAGGTTTACATGGTTCTCACTCATGATGCGGAACATGGTGGCGATACTTCTTTCTGTTCGCGGTTCCGCAATTTTTTCTTTCTTCAGTTTTCTGGCTGCCACGGGTGCTATCACTGGTTGGGGGCTTTCCATTTCTACCAGGGCCGCTGCAGCTGTGGAGATCGGTTGTTTTATGGGATCATCCGACAATACCCGGTGTTTGGGTTTATCCCCCGGCTTTTTAGTACCCTGGAGTTTTTCGAGATTTTTCTGCTTGCCCTTATCCAGGTGCGCTTTCGCAAAGTCCGTGAAATAGGCATGCTGCCCCAGGAAGCGCGCATTTATCTTTCTCCAGGATTTCTTGCTAATATCCTTGTTCTTGACCAGGCTGGTCTCTTTTCGAAGCAACCGGGTTTCTTCTTCAAATTGTTCGGTACCCAGGTGAAACAAGTCAGCGTCACAAAGTATTTGTTCCAGCAAGTTGCCGGGCGATTGCGGCATCCGCGTAGCCAGGATACAGCCTTCCACCATTTTAAACAGGGGTTCTTCCAGTTTATCCGGAAGCAGGTATTCCCTCGCGATCTCCACGCTGGCCACCTCGTGACCAGCATATTGCCTGCTGTAACCCGTATCATGAAACCAGGCTGCCAGCATTAAGGCCAGGTAATCGCTGCCGGCAACCTGGTAATGCGCAGCCATCAGCTGTGTGGCTTTTACCACAGCGATGGTATGATGAAGATCATGGAAATAGTAGGCAGCAGGTACTTTCTGTTCAAACAACTGCCGGACAAACTGTTCGGAATCCTCCAATAAATTTTCCTGCCGGTCCATAGTCCTTGTTTAACACACTAAATTAAAGCAATTACACAAGCTTATTACAGAGTTGTAACTTGCAGGTATGAAGCTTTTCCGTCTTTTAATATTACCGGCAATGGCATTCCTGGCTCTTTGTTCCTGCAATCGCATGGGCGGAAGATCCTTTATGCCTGCGATCAGCGGATACGGTAATGCCCCGGCTTCCACCACCCTCCTCAAAAAACCTTTAAGGGAAATCTCCGGAATCAGTTACCGCTCACCTTCGGAACTGCTGGCAGTGAATGATGAACTTGGGTTGATCTTTACCGTTAATCCAATCAACAGTGATTATAGCCGAAGACCCTTTGGCAAAAAGGGTGATTATGAAGAAATGGTCCAGACACCAGAAGGATATTTCGTCCTCAAAAGCAATGGCGATCTGCACCAGCTGGACGCCGGCAGCTATGAAGAGATAAATGTGTATTCGGGTAGCTTTCCACGTTATACCGAGTTCGAAAGTATGGCTTACGATCCCAAAAGTCATCAATTATTGCTTATCTGTAAAACCTGCGGCCGCAATGCCGATAGTATCTTCGTGTGGCGCTTTGACCTCCACACCCGAAACTACCTGGTGGAACCCGCTTTCACCATTCCCCTGCGGGCCATCCGTAATATGGGGAAGGATGATACGCTGGAGTGCCAGCCCTCAGCTGCAGCCTATCACCCTATTCGGAACACGATTTTTATCCTGGCATCGATAGGTAAAATATTATTGGAGTGTACTCCTGATGGCAAACTGCTTTCCGTTCACGGCATCAATGGCGATGTATTCCAGCAACCCGAGGGTATTTGTTTTGCCCCAAACGGTGATATGTATATAGCAAATGAAGGCCGACAGTCCAAGGCCACCATTTTATACTTCCCCTACCAGCAAGCCAACAATGTGAACAGCTTATGAAACTAGCTCTCACCATATTATGCTATGCCGTGCTGGCTGTAACAAGCCTCAGGGCCCAGGATTCCGCCACGCATATAATTGCACCGCACTATAAGGCGGGCGCTTTTAAGAAATGGTTGCTTGGCAATAATTACCGGAGCGAGTGGACAACTCCCGTTACTGCTCCGGTTTTACAATTAAGCACCCAGTTCGGTGGAATGAAACCTGTTCGCCAGGGTGGTGGGATGCAGAGCAGAAGCCTTCGGCTGGAGGACAGCACTGGCCGGGAATATGTATTGCGCAGCATAGAAAAGTATCCCGACAAAACCCTGCCCGAAGAACTCCGCGAAACCTTTATCAAAGATGCAGTGGTAGATGGCATTTCTGCTTCTTATCCTTTTGCAGCCCTGTCCATTCCTGTTTTGGCACAAGCAGCCGGCATTCCCCACCTGCATCCTAAATTGTTCTACGTACCCGATGACCCTGCCCTGGGAGTGTTTCGTAAAACATTTGCCAATGGCCTTTTCCTGCTGGAACCCCGCGAGCCCGATACGGTTTCCCGGACCTGGAACAGTGAAAAGCTGCTGGAAGAAATGCAGGAAGACAATGAGAACCGGGTAGACCAACTGGCGGTTTTGCGCGCCCGCATCCTGGATATGTATATGATGGACTTTGATCGTCATGAGGACCAGTGGCGCTGGGGCCGTAACAAAAGCAGGGGGCAGACCATATATTACCCGGTACCGCGCGACCGCGACCAGCCATTTTTTACCAACGATGGTTTCCTGCCAGGCATCATCAGCCGAAATTGGCTACAACCTAAATTCCAGGGATTCCGTGCCAAGGCTCGTGATATAAATACGTTCAATTTTAATGCGCGATATTTTGACCGCCTCTACCTGAACGAGCCGGATGAATCACAATGGAAAAAAATAACCGACAACCTGCTCCTTGCCATGACAGACGATGTGATAGAGCGGGCACTGGCGGCCCAACCCGCTTCTATACAGCAGCAGCATGCCCCGGAAATAATAAATATCCTTAAGGAAAGAAGACGACACCTTTCCGATGAAATGCTTCAGTATTACAGGTTCCTGGCAAGGACCATAACAGTAACGGGTTCAGATAAACGCGAATACTTTGACCTGGAATGGCTTGATAACGGGCTGATCCGACTATCAGTATCCAACCTCCATAAGGATGGAAACAAGGATAATCCCTTCTACCAGCGTGATATTGACCCTGGGAATACCCGGGAGCTCCGGCTTTTTGCCATGAAGGGCAACGACCTGTTCCGCCTCCGGGGTACTGCCGGCAACTCCCCCCTCATCCGGATCATCAGCGGGGAAGGTGCCGACAGCTTGCTGGTGGAACCCGGTCTGTTACCCCGGCGGTTGTTACGCTGGTACGACCAGCTTTCAGAACCTCACTTCGTAGATCACAGAGCTATGGTCCGTAAAGTATTTTCTACCGACTCTTCCGTTCACCATTTTGACCCACACAGCTACCGTTATAATCAAACAGCACCGTTGGTTTCCGTTGCGTTTAACCCCGACGACGGCATCTTTTTGGGTGGCGGTATCCGCATCACCCGTCATGGGTTTCGCAAACAGCCTTTCGCAACCCGGCAACTTATACAGGCTAATTATGCTATCGGCTCAGGGGCCTACAGTTTTAAATACCAGCTTGATGCCATCGACCTAGTACCGGTTCCCTTCAGCACGCACCGCAGGCTGGACCTGAGGCTGGTCAGTAACCTGAAAGCCCCCAACTATATTCAGAATTTTTTCGGCTATGGAAACAACACCGAATTCCCGGATACAGGTGACCGAAAGATCTCATATTACAGGAGCCGTTTTAATCTCTTTGAACTGGCGGCCCTGCTGAAGGCGCATCCCCTCCAAAAACTAACCTTACTGGGGGGACCAGTTTACCAGCATTACCGAATTGACAGGGAAGACAACAATGGTAAATTCCTGGCAGATCCTGATGGCGGGTTAGATCCCTCCGCAGGCTTAGACCCGGAACGCCTCTTCCAGCCAAAAACTTATATCGGCGTACAACTGGAAGCGATACTGGATACCCGCAATCATGCGGTTATGCCAACCAGCGGCATCAAATGGAATAACCGCGTCCGTTGGATCGACGGCACCAGCTCCCATGCCTACGCTTTCGGGCAACTGGAGACAGATGTATCTTTTTATACGAAACTTACCCGGTCGGGCAATCTGGTCCTTGCCGGCAGGATCGGTGCCGGTGCCAATAATGGCAGACCGGAATTCTTCCAGTCGCAGTTCCTGGGTGGCAACGAAAACTTACGCGGGTACCGCAAATACCGCTTTGCCGGCCGGTCAATGGCATATAACAACCTGGACCTGCGATTAAAACTGGCCAATATCAAAGGATATATCCTGCCGGGCATCCTGGGTATGGTTGCCTTTCATGATATCGGGAGGGTATGGGTGAAGGGAGAATACTCCAGGACCTGGCACAGTGGCTACGGAGCGGGGCTATGGCTGGCACCGGCGGGACAATTTGTGGCTACTGCCTGTTATGCCTGGTCAGATGACGGCGGCCTGCCCTTCATCTCCCTTGGGTTCCAGTTTTGATCTTTCCGCATCCGGAGTCAGCTCTTCTTCCAGGTGGATGCCTACACGCAACGCCTTTAGGCCCACCACACCCTGCAATTCCTCCAGCTCTAACTGCTCCAGATCCTTCAGCAGCAGCCCCTGATTCTGTAAAAATTCAATGTAATCGAGGTATTCCGCGGCTTCCCTTGGCTGGGAAAATACAATGGCAAGCTTTCCGGGCTGCGTCAGTCTTTCATTGGAATCGCGCAAGTGCACCTTGTCGATTCTTTTTTTGATGATCTCATAACGCATATTATAGGCGCCGTCTACATCAAATTTGCGCTCTGCTGTCCGAAAACTGATGCTGATCGGCAGACTGTGTGCCAGGATGAGTTGCGTGGTCTGAAGCGGTTTACTTAACCGCGATTGCAACTGGTGCACCAGTCGTGCCGCACGGGTCAGGATGGTTAGCTGCCACATCTTAAGGTTCTTCAGATAGAACGTATCAAAAGGCTTATCCGGCGAAATGGATTGCCCGATATACATATTAAAGTCTACCCCATCGGTAACGAAACGTTCAAAATAATGAGGGTAAATCCGCTGGGCCTGCTCCTGCTCCTGGTCCAGGAAACGTGCTACTTCCTGATTGATGATCGTGATGCTTTCTTCGAAATTGTGACGGTTATCGACCAACAACCGGATGCGCGGATCCAGCCTGCTGAAATACTGGTCGATATCGGGAGCAATAGCCGGCAATACCACTTTGAGGTGCTCAAAGAGTTCAATGACCTCGTTTTTCAGGAATTTATCAATGATAATCTCATCTCCTGAAAAAAGAATGTTGGAAACGTTGTACAGGTATTTTTCCACCCGGTAAGATACTTCTTGCAGAATGGGAAGGGGCGAAATTTCCCTGGCTTTTGTAATAATACCCCCGGCAATCTTCAACTGCTCGATCAGGTCCAGCTGGATGGCCTTGACCCTTTCGATAGAGGAGTTCCGGATATCAATGGCCCCGTATAACGGGAAAACATGATCGAAGAAAATGGGCTCTATCTTGGCTTTTATGCCTTTTTTCTTGTTGGCCAGGTAATGTATGGCGGCCTCGGTAAATTTCCATTCAACAGACGACTGCACCGCCGTAAAGTGTTTTTTGATGACCCGGTCCACCTCATTGCCCAGGATCTCTGCACCCTTTTCGATGGCCAGCACAAATAGTGGGATTGCGGGGTTCACCTGGGCCAGGTGATGGCGTTGAATCTTTCCCGCTTCGTTGTGTACCACGGATAGTACGCCCATCAATTTACCCTTGCTTTTCAGCGGAAAGAAGGCTGCGCTGTAAAATCCCTGCTGCGGTAATTTACCGAGAAAAGGATAATCCAGGATCAGTTTGGCATTGATATCACTGAACAGAATGGGGGTTTCGTCTTGCTGAAACAGGTCAAGGAACTCCTTACACAAGCTTTCCCGGATATCGGCTCCCTCTTTAATATCGGTTACCATCATACTGTGACCACCAAATTGTTCGGCGAAAACGTAATGGTCGTTGATCCGGAAGAAAGGAGTGATCCCCATATGCGCATTATCCATCCCGATGAGTGCCCTCACCTGGTCTTGCAGGTCGCGGTAGGTGTCTTGTGCCTCAAACGTTTTGGTCTCCAGCAGAATTGTTTTGATATTGTTAATGACCTCACGCTGGGTCACGTCCCGCAGCCGTACAATGGTCAGTCCTTCAAAAAGGAAATTTCCGAGGGGAAGCATCTCGCGCAGCTGGTCCATTTTAACCAGTTCGCTGATATTGCAGCAGTGTACTCTGTCACCGATCTCAGGAAGTGGTGCCAGTGCTTTCACTTCCACAAAAGTGGTGTCCAGTTCCAGTTCCACATAATTGATCATGCCAGTGGTTCGGTTCCGGTAATGATGGATGGCCGTCACATTGCCCTGGATCTGCTGCCCGTAAAACTTAGACAAGATCAGCTTATATGCCACCGAACATTTATCTTCCGACAGCGGTTGTTCATATGGGATATCAGGCATGGAGAGGATTTCTCCGCGGGCATCCAGGAATTGCTCCCGGAAAAGGTCACTGGCATATACGATCTTATAAGAAAAGGGAACCGCAACAGCATAGAGATCTTTCTCTTCTGAATAAGAAACCGGGAACAGCGTGGTGATCATAATATCTAACCACTCATTATGAGATTTCAACAGCTCCAGGTCTGTTATGGGTTCCAGCAGCTCGGGGTGGTGGACGATCCGGTCCAGCAGGTTCTGGTATAATTTTCTTTTACCCGGCCTGCCTTCCGCTGCAGCTCTTTTCCAGGCTTCCACCAGGGGAAGAAAAGAAAAGCGACTGTTCAGCACCATTTCACCAGCTATATTACATTCCATAATCAGGCATTTTGACAAAATAACAAATAACCTGATACAAAGTTAGTGATTAAAGGTGCTGATAGAGCCGGGCACTAAAGTGGCTAACCCATAGGGATGAAATTTTCGTCGTACATCCAGAACAAGATAGGTTTGGAACTTTTATCAATGAGGTTACCCAATTTTTCCAGCATGGTAGGAGAAACGGAGGGACATCCCTCACTTTGCCAGATCGGGAAATTGGTTTCTGTATCCGGAATGGTTCCCATAGCGTGCAGGACGATGGCCCGCTGGTAAGCTTTGTTATTGGTGGACTCCAGGCCATACAGACGATAAGAATGACCGAAAGCACCATTATAGGATTTACCCACTTTATAAATACCCAGCGAACTGAGATTACTGCCGGGCAGATTGCTGTAATCTTTATCCAGATTAAGCCTTTCACTGCCCCGGCCCTGCGCCAGCAAGGCAGTTTTTTCGATCCTCAGGGTTTTCAGGTCGATGATAAAAAATCGGTTCTTATTGGATTTGACACTCATGTCGGCCAGAAAAGCAATATCGGTATTGTATCCATTCTTTTTTGCCATAGCCGCCAGTTGCCGCGCCTTGCGCAACAGGGTTTCTTTGTCAACAGACTCCTCACCCAGTTCCTGTGAAAAGCCATCCCAGAAAGGAGGAATGTATTTATACAGGTCGCTGCGGACAGCTGCCTTACCTCGAAAGGCATAATATTTCTCTTCTACTTTTTTCTCCTCTACGGTACTTACCACCGTTTCCTCGGCCGCAGCTGTAACAGGAGCGTCTTCTGCTACCAATGTTTCTTCCTCATTATCATGGGGGAAACGGCTTTCTTCATCGTGAGGGAATTTATTACCAGTGCTGGCATTGGAAGTTGTGACAGCTATTTCACGGGTGGCAAAATTTTCCACAATGCGCGATGGTTTGGTTACCACCGGCTGCCTGGCAATTAACTCCGGAGCAAGCTTAGCGGATGGACTAACGCTCCGGATTTGTGGTGCAGCTTCGCTGGTTTGCAGCTTCTGCCCGCGAACGGGTTGGATCCGCGGTGTGGTTGCCGCCGTGATTTCACCCGAACTTCTCCTCCTCGCCAGTTGATTATCCAACAGTTGTTTCTGCTCTGCGGTCCGACGGTTAGCTGCCACCGCCAGTTTATTCACAACAGCCATTTTGGCGGGTGTTTTGATCTGGAGTCCGGGGATTTCTGTTTTGTCGTTAAATTCTACGAATGAACCCGCGGGTTTGGTTTCCTGCGGAGAGGGGATAGACATGGATTCAGTAGAAAACAGGAAATAGGGCATGTAGAATGCCGCCAACAACACGGCACCAGCCATTCCAGCTACGTATAGCTTTGTTTTCATAGATACAGACATTTACGGTTTTACGGTATAGGTTAACTTAAGAACGCAAATGGGATGTATTTATGCAGGCCTTTCCCACCTATGGGGCATGAAAATTCCCTATAGTAGATCTACTATCGACTTATTAAATTGATTTACAGAATATTACGAAAACAATACTGCAATTACCGGGTGGAGTTTACAGATAATTTTTTCCGCCCTGGGAGACTTGCCCATCAGATCGGTGAGGTACTGGTTCGCCTGAGTTATTCGGATATACTGGAAAATTGCTGGTGATTTCCCGCAAATGGTACCGGGATTTACCGATGGAGATGTGGTGTTTTTGAAAGATTGGACAGGTAATAGCGGCAAATTTCCTTGAGTCCGCATTCGGTGCATTTGGGGGAGCGAGCCGTACAAACATAGCGGCCATGGAGGATCAGCCAGTGGTGGGCGATGTAAATAAGGTCCTTTGGCAGGTGCTTCACCAGTTGTTTTTCGGCAGCCAGGGGGGTCCTGGCATTACGGGTAAGGCCAATCCTGGCTGACACCCGGAAAACATGGGTATCAACAGCCATATTTGGTTGGGAATCAATAACAGAGGTGATCACATTGGCAGTTTTTCGACCTACCCCGGGTAACCGGGTCAGCTCCTCCACTGTCATGGGTATCTTGCCCTGGAATTGCTCTTCCAACATCCGGCCAAGTGCTACCAGATGTTTTGCCTTGTTATTTGGGTAAGAGATGCTGCGGATATAAGAAAACACTTCTTCAACAGAAGCCTGTGCCAGGGTGGCGCTGTCAGGGAAACGTTCAAAGAGGGCCGGTGTGGTCAGGTTGACCCGTTTATCGGTACACTGTGCTGATAAAACAACGGCCACCAACAACTGGAACGGGTTGTCGTACAACAATTCCGTTTCAGCGTTGGGGGCCTTTTGTTGAAAATACTCAATCAGTTTCTGGTAGCGATCCCTGGTTGTCATGCACCTGTCTCAACCGCTTCCCTGGCATAATTCAACACATTGAGTACCACCTCCATACGGGGCGATTCCAAAGGCTGATCCAGCGCAGAAATAGATTCTTTTAAGGTTGCTAACTTCTCCCTGAGATCCCAGTCATTTTTTAATGCGGCTTCAATAGCTGCATTTTGATCGTTGGAAGTTTCATTGTAGATGTACAGTAACAGATCTTCCTGTGTAAAGAGTGCCATAATCAAACCATTTATTGTCCAATAATTCCCGGGGTCCAATCCGGGGTGTCCATGGATAGAAACGGAAGCAATTGGATAATATTGCCTTAACTAAAAAATAATTTATTCAGGTTGTTCCTCCGCAATGATATACAGGTCTTCGTTGTCGCGTTTCATGCGGTAACGCTCCCTGGCATATTTCTCCAGAAGTGCGGGATCTGATTGCAGCTTCCCCAGTTCTTCCCGGGTAGCCTCGATTTGCTTCTGGTAATATTCCTTGCTGTTTTTCAGGTCAGTCAGCTCTTTCTTATAGCGAAAATGCGTGGTGATAACGTCCCTGTCGTCAAAAAACACCATCCAAACGGCAAACACTGCCAGCGAAAGGATGTATTTATTCCTCAGTAACGGGGGGATCCTGTTAATCAGCTGGTTCATAGCGGAGGTATCCGTGATTATTTTCCGAATTTAAGCTTTTTCGGGTAAATCGCACTCTCCGCCAGCATTTCTTCAATGCGGATCAACTGGTTGTACTTAGCCATGCGATCGGTACGACTGGCTGAACCCGTTTTGATCTGTCCGCAGTTCAGAGCAACAGCCAGGTCTGCGATGGTGGTATCCTCGGTTTCACCACTGCGATGACTCATAATG
>CBFGLD010000083.1:0-11444 GCA_965649495.1 uncultured Flavihumibacter sp.
TCGTTTAAAGATAATACACCTACCGCACCTATCAATAACCAACCTGTTAATAAAGAGCAACGAAAAGAATTACAAAGGCTGCAAAAACAATTCAACCAGTTGGAAGATAAGATCGCACAGGCAAAGGAAAAGAAGGCTGAGTTAGAACTAGCGCTTTCCGATCCTGCCACTTATTCCGACAAAAACAGGTTCAGCTCAGCAGAAAATTCATACAAAAAACAGGTTTCGGATTTGGAAAACCTTAACAAAGAATATGAACGAATCTTTGAAAAGATAATGGAACTGGAATCGGAAATAAATTAACTTCATCGGGCATATGAACCCGAGAAGACTCATCCTTTATCTCACCCTCGTCCTTATTCTGTCAGGCGTACAAAATCTGGTAGCGCAACCAAATCAACGTCCCAAAATAGGTCTTGCTCTCAGTGGCGGTGGTGCCAAGGGGCTGGCGCATATTGGAGTCTTAAAAGCAATTGATTCGGCCGGATTACACATTGATTATGTTACGGGTACTTCCATGGGTGCCATCATTGGCAGTTTGTATGCCATTGGTTACGACGCTGATACCATACTTAAAATCTCACGGGGCATTGACTGGAACCGGCTATTAACAAACCGGTCATCGCTCAACGCCTTTATTATGGAAGAAAAAATTGAGTATGGGAGATATGCCCTGGAATTACCCATGCAGCAGGGGAAATTTCGACTACCTTCCGGTGTGTTGGAATCCGAAGAGCTTTGGTTAAAATTCAATGAATTATATTTTCCCGCCTACGGAATTCGTGATTTTAGTAAGCTCAAGAGACCATTTAAATGTATTGCAACCGACCTTTCCAATGGTGAAGCAGTAGTCATGGAAAAAGGTGACCTAATAAGTGCCGTAAGAGCCAGCATGGCGATTCCTTCGGTATTTACAGCTGTGGAACTGGATAATCTTAAGCTGGTAGATGGCGGTCTGGTGCGAAATTTCCCTGTCAGTGATGTGCGAAAAATGGGTGCTGATATTGTGATTGGCAGCGATGTGAGCAGTGACCTTCAAAGTGCAGATAAACTAATTACTCCCATCCAGATACTTACCCAAATCGCATTTTTCAGGGAAGCGGCATCCAGCAAACAGGAAGTTGCGCTCTGCGATTATTTCGTGGATCACCCCATTGAAGCCTATTCCAGTGGTAGTTTCGGGAGCAGTGACTCTCTGATAGAAATTGGACTTAAAACAGGGCTTGCCTATTACCCGCAATTCAAACGCCTTGCAGATTCACTCAATGCCATTTATGGAATTCCGGAAAAGATAAAATGCCCGGAGGTCCCGGGAAAAATACAAATCCGGCAAATTATCAGTAGTAATCTCAAGTATATCAGTACTCCCTACCTGAGAAGGATGTTGGGACTTAAAGAAGGTTTTACGTATTCCGTCCGCGACCTTGAGTCCGCCATCAGGCAGGCTTTTGGCACCAGGTACTTCAACAAATTATATTACCAGCTGGAACCTGTTTCGGAAGGCGTGGCTGATATTCGGTTAATTGCAGAAGAAATCGAACCAACCACCGTAAAACTGGCTGTTGGTTACAATACGCTTACTAATATCATGCTCACAGCAAATCTTACGGCAAGGGATTTGATGGGGCGTCAAAGCAAAAGCTTGATAAGCCTTGGGATTTCAGAAAACCCAAGGGTAAGGTTGGAACATACTCAAATATTGGGTAACAAGAAAATGCCACTGGCATGGATAAGCGAATATTATCTGGAAAGACAGGAAATTACCAATTATGAGGATTTCAATGCTCAGGGTGTTTACCGGTTATTCAGTCAATACCTGGATAGCAGGCTCCAACTTGCATATAAAAGAAGGCAGGCGTATGCTTTGGGTATACATTATGAACGAGTGTCTGTAAAACCCCAAACACTGGCACCAATAAGTATTGAAGGACGGAATAATTACATGCAGGCTTATTTGAGATATGAGTATAATTCTCATGATCGTCTTTTTCTTCCCCGCAAGGGTACTTATTTTCTTTTTGAACCCGCGTTTATCTATTCCCAACAACTGGATGCAGCCATAAAAACATCTGACAATGTTACCCGTAACCTAGATTCTCTGGGCGTTAGTTATGATCCTTTTCTGAAAGCAAGAATGCAGGTACAAAAAGTTTTGCCCATAGGTCGTTCTAACTTCCTTACCATGCAGGCAGAAGGTGCAGCCAACTTCAATACCAGCCAGTTTATCTTTCATGATTACGCAGTAGGCGGCATGCAACCGATCTTTCGGAACCAGGTTAGTTTTGCCGGATTACAAGACGCATCCGTACTGGTAAACAGTCTTGTGAAAGGCAGTTTAAACTGGCGCCACCAGTTTAGTGGAGTGGTCTACGCGGCAGGGTCGTACAACATGATGTACCATTCATTTCTTAAAGACAGGCTGGCGCCCAAAGAAGGGAAACTCCTGAGTGGATATGCCCTTACGTTAGGAGTGGATTCTCCTATTGGTCCACTGGAGTTCAGTTTCATTTACAGCGACCAAAGCCGGAGATTTAAAAATTATGTAAATATGGGATTCCGTTTTTCCCGCGGCATATTTTAAATCCCCGTAATATGTCAGGAACGCGCCTTAATGAAATCACTCACCAGAAAGGATATCAATTTACCGGTTGTTTCAGATTTTCGGCCATCCGCCAGTTGAGATGCCCCCTCGCATATATGCAGGTAAGCAGGCTTGCTATCCGTTGCAGTGAAACTCAGGAACTGGCGGGCATGCAAGGGCGTGATGCCGGAAGGAGAACAGGCAGAACTCAGGGTGTTTTCTATGACATCCAGGTCAAGTTCAATGCCACAATATGTATCTTCAGTAAATCCCGTAGCATGTGCCACAGCTTGTATGAAATTTCTCTTTTCATGAAGAAAAATATCTTCATAAGTGATCATATCCAAAAATGGATTGTTCACGAAATCAAGCCAAACATTTTGTTGTAGCGAATTCTCCTGTACGCCCACAACACAATATTTTTGCAAATAACCATCTTCTTCTGCATAACGAAAACCATTGCCAGAATGCCGTCCTTCTGTGGGCCGGAAGTCAGTATGTGCATCCAGGTTGATGGCATTTATTTGAGCCAGTGGCAATTTTCCCCTCCGGAACAAACCTTTTGCCGTTCCCTTTATGAGTGGGTAAGCATTATTATGACCGCCGCCAATGACAATGGGGATTTTTCCTGCTGAGGATATGTGTTTGGCCAGGTTTTCCACTTCTTCATCGATCTGCACTACAGCATGCCGATATGCTTCGATCTTTTCTTCCTCACTGCGTGCATGGTTCTCAATCAGGTATTGAAGATCCCCGAAATCAAAATGACCCAGTAATAAAACTTCTTCCCCAGTAAGAAAATCATTACTCTGTATATTAAGAAAAGAGCTTAAAAAAGGAAGCCAGGAAGAGTCAGCCCCCCCCTTTCCATAGTTTCCTTTTACCCCTATGTCTTCTGGAATGCCAAATAATACATATTGTGCAGGAGACTGGTGCAACATCTCATCAAACTGGTCACGATCCGTCAGCACCCGGACGCGTTCACCCAGTTTTGTCTCGAACCGTCTTAAACGTGTCAGGTACAAGATGTCCTGCTTGTCGTAAAATTTAAAATGTTGCATGCCGATTGTTTTTAAAATATGTCAGAACGCTCTGAAAATTGTGGTTCTTCAACTAATTCCACAGGTTTTTTCCTGTAAAACAGCATCCCTAGCGCCATAATAGCACTGGTTACCAAAATGATAAAAAACAATATACCCTCATTGAAATTACTCAGTCTGTACTGTTGCGGGATCTTATAAAACAAGACGATCGTGATCAGGCCCCTGGGAATGAAAAAGACTTCCGGGAACACATTTGTCTTAAGAAAAAACCGCATGTATAGGAACCTCACGACGAAAAGTGCCAACACGATCATTCCCCCTACCTTAATTACATCGTCGTCTAAAATGCTCTCAAAAACGATGGAATAACCAAACAATATAAAGAAAAACGTGCGTACTAAAAAAGAGGACTCTGCGGTGATAGAATGCAAAAGGTGCCCCAAACCGTTAACCTGGTCCTGGGGAAAATAACGCTGTATCCAATCAAATTTCAACAATTGCCAGTTATTGATCATCAAACCAAAAGCCAGAATTATAATAAGTGATGGCAAATGCAATAGTTTGCCGCCTGCATAGATAAGTACCAGTAAGGCAAATACCAGGAAAAATTTAATATTGAGCGCCGTACGGGTCATGATAAATATCAGGAGAAGTGACATGATTACCGAAAGCACCAGTGATAACAAAAGGTTACCCGCAAATAGGCCCATGGATAGCGGTGATAACACTTCACCGGCTACAAAATAATTAAACACCATGATCCCTAATATATCGGAAAAGGATGCTTCATAAACCAGGAACTCTTTTTTTGCCGGCGTGAGTGCATGCAGACTGGGAAGCACAATAGAACTGCTGATAATAGACAACGGGATGGCGTAAACGATACAGTTTACTACCGGCTGCTGCATCCATTGATACAATATATAAGAGATGAGTGTTGTGGATAGCAGGAAAATCACCAGGGCTGAAAGAAAAGAGTCCCGTATCAGGCGGGTCTTGGATTTTTCCAGTTTAAGATCCAGTCCCGCTTCCAGCACGATCATGATCAGGCCCACCACACCCAGCGATTCTATCAGCAAGGGAGGAAAGTTCAACGCAAGTCCATAGAAATCAGCAATGCTACGGGTTACGATACCCGTTAACAATAAGAGTAGTACGGATGGAATTCGTATCCACCGGCTGGCAATGGAAAAGAGGTATGAAACTACTACTATAAAGCATACCAATATAAGCAGCTGTTCAGATTGTATCTTGTCCATGCTGTAATATACAGTAAGCCGGTTAAAATCAGGCAGGCTTTACCCGAACACCGTTCAGCCATACCTTGTCCACCAGTTGTTCTCCAAAAGAATAGGGCAGGAAAGCCAGGGAGGGAACGGGTCTGGTCAGTACCAGGTTTGCTTTTTTCCCAATAGTAATACTGCCATGGGTATTGCCGAGGCCCATGGCATACGCGCCATTGAGTGTGGCTGCATTGATAGCTTCTTCGGGAAGCATCCGCATTTGGATGCATGCCATAGATACCACCAGGTTCATATTGAAAGAAGGGGATGATCCCGGGTTAAAATCGGAAGCCAGCGCAAGGGCGCAACCTGCATCCAGGAGTTGTCTTGCCGGCGGCATGGGCATACGCAGGAAAAATGCTGCAGTCGGCAACAGGGTTCCGATGGTATCGGAAGTAGAAAGGCTCCTAATGGCCTCCTCATCCATAGATTCCAGGTGGTCTACCGAAACGGCACCTAAATGAACCCCGGCCTGAACCCCGCCGGAAACATTTAATTGGTTGGCATGTATCTTAGGTTGCAGGCCGTGACGGATCCCAGCTGCCCCAATCCGGATGGTTTCATCCGGGGTGAAAAAGCCATGTTCACAAAAAACATCAATATAATCCGCCAGCTTTTCTGCAGCAATCATTGGAATCATCTGTTCTTCGATCAGCCTGATATAAGACTCACGGTCATGCTGGTAAACTTCCGGAATGGCGTGCGCTCCCAAAAAAGTTGCCTTTATGGCTACTGGAGAATTTTGCCGCAACTTACGAATTACCTGCAACATTTTCAGCTCACCCTCCACCGTTAATCCGTAACCGCTTTTTATTTCCATTGCTCCTGTGCCCATAAGCGAAGCTTTGCATAACCTTCTCTCAGCCAGGGTATACAAATCGCCTTCACTCATTTCGTTGAGCCGACGTGCAGAGGAGAGGATCCCTCCGCCCCTTGCTGCAATTTCTGCATAGCTTAGTCCTTTTATCTTATCAATGAACTCACTTTCCCGGCTGGCGGCAAACACCAGGTGGGTATGGCTATCGCACCAGGCCGGCAACAATATCCTGCCGGTACAGTCAATGACTTCATCTGCCACCGGCAGCACCGCATGGTCATCCTCAACACCATAACCTGCTATACTATCATCCTCTACTAATAACCAGGCATTAATCAGCACCGGTAATTCTGCCAGTTCCTTTCCCCTGAGCACATGCGAATGGCTGCGGTGGCCGGCAAGCGTGCCAATATTTCTGAAAAGTATCGTCATGATCTTTGTTTTACAGGTCCTTCCACAGTTTGGCAGCAAATTCTTCCAGTGCAGGGTCCCGGGCACCCATCAATAGTAATACACAATGCCCATCCAGATGTGGCCGCAGGGTTTCCAGCAATTGGTTCCTGTCTTTCACGAAATAAGCATGGTGCCCTTCTTTCCGGATATCCTCTATCAGGTCATTAGCTGATATATCCCTGGTGGCGGTTCCACCCGCATAAAATATCTCGCTCATCCAGATTTCGTCCTGCGGGCGGAGCACTGCCGAAATCTCTTTAACAAAATCATTACGCAGGAAACGGGTTGGACCATATCCATGGGGTTGGAACCAGGCTATTACCTTCGGGGCTATTGGTTGACAAGCCTGGATGCTTGCGGCACATTTAGCCGGGTTGTGCGCATAATCATCTATCACCCACACCCCACCTTTCTCCCCCAAAACCTGGTGCCGACGGTAAATACCCTCGTAATGTGCCAAAGCATCCGCGGAAATGGTCAAATCCACCCCCAACAAATTTGCAACAGTGCTTGCTGCCAATGCGTTTTCCATGTTATGCCTGCCCACCAATTTCATCCGGAATGGGGTATGGTTGATGGTGAATCCAATCGATAAACCTTCCTGTTTAAAATCCCGTGCCACATATCCCGCAACACAATCCTCGTGATGACAAAAGTCCTGCGACATATCCTGAGACAGGGTGGCTGCAAGCGCATGACTCCGGTTAACAACGAACCGGTTACTGTTTTCCCGGAAGGTGGTAAAAACATCCATTAATACATCCAGTTCTTTATGATCCTTATCCACGTTCAGCAGGAGCCCGATTTCGGGAAAATATTGCACAATACTGCTGTCGCTTTCATCTGCTTCAATCACCAGCCAGTCGCCCCGGCCTACTTTAGCATTCCCGATCTTTCCCTGGCGCATGATACTTACTAATCCAGCGCCACTTATTATACTTGGTTCCATCCCTGCATGCTCCAAAATATCAAATAGCATTGCACTGGTGGTAGACTTACCAGAAGTTCCTCCCACGGCAATTGTTTTCCTGCTTTTAGCAATCAGCGCCAGCAACTCACTGCGACGCATAACCGGGATTTGAAGTGTTTTTGCACGGATCATTTCAGGAACCGAATCTTCCACTGCTGCCGATGCAACTACCAGGTTCAGATCGGGCGTAATGCCGCTTCCATCCTGTTCAAAACACAATATACTTTCTGCTTCCAGTTTATTTCGGATATCGTTAAATTCCCCTGCTTTAAAGAAACGGTCACTCCCACTTACCTCCTTCCCTATTCCAACCAGGTATTGCGCCAGGGCGCTCATGCCGGCACCCGCGATGCCGATAAAAAACACCTTATTAAAATCTTTGATTGTGTTGATCATAACTGCATATTAATCCTTTAATCGGTCATTTAAATCAAGGTTGTATTTACGTGCCGTATCCTTAGCAATGTCATACCCGGCATCGGCATGGCGTATAACCCCTATTCCAGGATCGTTCCGCAGCACTCTTGCCAGCCTGGATGCTGCGGAACTGGTACCATCCGCAACTATCACCATTCCGGCATGAATACTGTATCCCATCCCTACCCCGCCACCGTGGTGCAGGCTTACCCAGGATGCCCCTCCTGCCGTATTTACCATCGCATTCAGCAAAGGCCAGTCGGCTACTGCATCAGAACCATCCATCATGGCTTCTGTTTCACGGTTTGGACTGGCAACTGAGCCTGTATCCAGGTGATCCCGGCCAATTACGATGGGGGCTTTTACCTTTCCCGTCCGCACCAGTTCATTAAATGCCAGTCCGGCCCGTTCCCGTTCACCCTGCCCTAACCAGCAAATACGGGCCGGAAGGCCCTGGAATGCAATCCGCTCTTTTGCCAGCTTGAGCCAGCGCTGCAAGCTTTTGTTCTCCGGGAACATGTTTGAAATCAACTCATCCGTAACGGCAATATCTGCAGGGTCCCCACTTAATGCCGCCCAGCGGAAAGGGCCCTTTCCTTCACAAAATAAGGGACGGATATAGGCCGGAACAAATCCGGGAAAATCAAAAGCATTTTCCAGGCCATGTTCCCGGGCCCGGGCCCTGATGTTGTTGCCGTAATCAAACGTTACCGCCCCCTTCATCTGAAGAGCAAGCATAAATTCTACATGCCGGTGCATGCTTTCATAACTTAGTGCTAAATAAGCATCCGGGTCTTCCTGCCGTAATATATTGGCCTGCGGCAGACTCAGGGTATGGGGAATATAACCCACCAGTGGATCGTGGGCAGATGTTTGATCTGTTAGGGTATCGGGAATTACATTTCTTTCCAGCAGTCGTTGCAACAAATGAACGGCATTACATAATATTCCTATACTCAACGCTTCCCCTCTTTTTTTGGCTTCCAGCGCCAGGTCAATGGCTTCATCAATATCCCTCACCTTAATATCCAGGTACTTTGTCTCTAACCGTTTATCAATGCGCCACTCCTCTACCTCGGCTACCAATGCAACACCTTCATTCAGGGTTATGGCAAGTGGCTGTGCACCTCCCATTCCACCCAGGCCCGCTGTTACGTTGAGGGTTCCTCGCAGCGTACCATTGAAATGTTTGTCTGCTGCCGCTGCATAAGTTTCATAGGTGCCCTGGACAATGCCCTGTGAACCGATATAGATCCAGGACCCGGCTGTCATCTGTCCATACATCATCAGCCCTTTTTTCTCCAACTCATCAAAAACCTTCCAGTTAGCCCAGTTGGGTACCAATTGTGAATTGGAAATCAGTACCCGGGGGGCGTCTTCCTGTGTCTCCAGGATACCAACCGGCTTTCCGCTTTGAATCAATAGGGTTTCATTGTTTTCCAGGTCTTTCAGCGCTTTGATGATCAGGTCCAGCGATTCAAAATTACGGGCAGCCTTTCCTCTGCCACCGTAAACAATCAAATCATCAGGCCGTTCAGCAACGGCGGGATCCAGGTTATTGAGCAACATACGCAGAGCCGCTTCCTGGGTCCATCCTTTACACGTCAGGGAGGCACCGGTGGGCGTTTTGTATTTTGCAGGATCATATCTTTTATAGACTGCAGGCATATTTTCCATTTTATACTTTTTTAGTTTATAATGAAGGAACCGAATCCACGATTCAATTCCACCCCGTTTCGGGCAGCAAAACCCTGAACTTCCTGAACAAAGGAAAAATTCCGGATCATGCCTGTTATCTTATTGATGTCATCGGCAAAAATGCGATCTTCTTGGGCGAATCCCACATACTCACGTACATGATCATGTGCAAATTCCAATACAGGGCTACTCTTAAGCGGCCGACGGAATTCGAAAGCCTGGCAAGCGCTCATCAGTTCTATTCCGAGAATATATTCAAGATTATCTAGGATGCGGTTTAGTTTGCGACCGCTGATGCTTCCCATACTTACATGGTCTTCCTGGCCAAGAGAGGTTGGTATACTGTCTGCGCTGGCAGGAAAGCAAAGTGTCTTATTTTCCGTTACAAGTGCAGCGGTGGTATACTGGGGAATCATAAAACCGCTGTTTAATCCCACATCATTCATTAACAGCATGGGAAGTCCCCATTTACCTTCCAGTAGCAGATAGCACCGGCGGTCGGAAATATTTCCGATCTCCGCTGCTGCAAAACAATTATAATCGAGGGGTAATGCCAGCGGCTGACCATGGAAGTTGCCCCCGCTGATGGTTTGTTGAGCATCCAATACTATGGGATTATCCGTTACGGCGTTCAGTTCTATTTCCACCAGTTGTTTCAGGTGGAGCCAGGCATTTCGGGAGGCGCCATGCACCTGGGGCATACACCTGAGCGAATACGGATCCTGCACACGTCCGCAATCCACATGACTTTGCATGATCTCGGAGCCGTTTAACAACACCCGGAGCCGTTGCGCCACCAGTTGGTTTCCTTCAAAAGGGCGAAGAGCGTGCAAGGCGTCCTCAAAAGGCGCACGGGTTCCGGTGAGTGCTTCCAGGCTCATCGCACCGATGATATCCGCAGCATCCAGGCAATTCAGGAAACGGTGCACCGCAACAACGGCATGCGCTAATATGAACTGCGTTCCATTAATAAGCGCCAGCCCTTCCTTGGGACCCAACGAAATGGGTTGTAATCCATACTCCCGGAGCACCTCGTCTGCCGGTTTCACACAACCTTTTACATACACCTGTCCCAGCCCGATCAATGGCAGACACAAATGGGCCAGGGGTGCCAGGTCGCCCGAAGCGCCCACACTACCCTTTTCCGGCACTACCGGAATGATATCATTTTCTATATGCCAGCAAAGCCTTTCCAGGGTGGATAATTGTACACCGCTAAACCCCTGGGCCAATGCATGAACCTTGGTTATCAACATCAGTTTGGCGATATCTGGGGTTATAGGGTCGCCCACCCCCACGCTATGACTCTGCAATATCTTATACTGCAAGGTCCGCGCATCGGCTTCGGAAATGGAAGTATTCGCCAATATCCCGAAACCAGTGTTAACCCCATACACGGTTCTGCTCTCCGCCACAATGGAAGCAACTGCCGCCGCACTCTGCTGAACCCTTTTAATGGACTCTGCACCCAGTACTCCTTTGATGGTTGCCCGTGAAAGTTTAAGGGCCACTTCTATAGTTAACCGGTCAATGCCGTATTGAAATTTTGTATTCATGTAAGATGTTTTTCAATTCGTTCATAAATAGTACTCCTTTGAAGCGATTGTTCGGTTTCGCTGATGGCTTCCATCAATAGCCGACTACCAGGATGCTCCTGCAATAATTCCTGCATGGCTTTTTCCAGCGCATGCCAGACCGGTTGTACCTGCTTCAATAGTTTCTGCCCCTTCGGCGAAAGTGTCACTAACTTTTTTCGGCTGTCTCCGCTATCAGCAACGGAGCGGAGCAGTCCTTTTTCCTGTAGCTTGCTGACCAACTGGCTGGCGGCAGAATGTGAAGTTTCTAACTCCGTACTAATATCGCGGATGGAAACAGTACCATACCGACTCAGCATATAAAATACCGGAAACCAGGAAGCGTCAAAACGGATATTCTGACGCTTGTAGATACGGTTGATATCAGCAAGGAACGATTCGGAAAGCCGGCGTAACCTGGTGCCAAAAACCAATACCCCTGTATGTTGGTAGAAAGACATAATGATTTATATAAGCGCTTATACAAATCTAGGGAAAATGCCCATTCCACCTATCGCTGGCTTCCATTTTTTGTTCCAAACACCTATTATGCTATATTTGCGCCCCGAGGTCCGGTAGCTCAGCTGGATAGAGCAACTGCCTTCTAA
>CBFGLD010000084.1:0-11409 GCA_965649495.1 uncultured Flavihumibacter sp.
GTAGATGATTTTCATGTGGACCAGGTAAGCATTGCTGTATTTGATGCGGCGGGGGTGAAGCTGGAAGAAGGAGCGGCGGTACGGGAACGAAACAACCGCGACTGGTCGTACACCACCACGGTGAACAACCCGGTGGTGGCGGGAAGTAAGATCCGGGTGACAGCGCGGGATCTGCCCGGGAATACGACCACCCTGGAGCAAACGCTGTAAGGCAGGGTTGCACCTGCAGGTAAAGCGGGTTCCGGGCCGGACCCTGATCTTGATACCTAAAGCCAATGACGCGCTCCCGGAGCTGAAGGGGTGAATTGCCCCGGTCACTTCATTAGAAGGACCAGGCAGGGGAGCGTAACGGGCAAAGGCTTTTGAAAAGTTGATGGGTCTGTGAGTAAGATGCAACAAAACCCCGGCCGGCCGTGCCGGGGTTTTATGCTGTCGTTCTCTAATAGAAGAAGATTTTAAATCCGGCCATCCGAAAATTGATAGCTTAGCGCGTATATGTCATCCTTCACCCGGTTGCTGTTCCCCGTCCTGCTGCTGGCCATCCTTATTAGCCTGCCAACGCTGTGCGCGAGGGCCCAGCGCCGCCACGACCCGCAGTTGGAGGCGCTGCTGCGTAAAGAGGGGAGTCCCTTTCTGCAGCGCATCCTGGACCAGCCCGACTCCTTCCGCTACCAGCTGATCTATACGAAGATCTCCCGCAACAGGAAGAACGAGCCGCGCCTGCAGCACCAGTACCTGAACCTGAACTCCTCGGTCTATTTTAATCCCGCCTCCATGGCTAAGCTACCCGTGGCCGTTATGGCGCTTGAAAAACTGCAGGCGCTCCGCGAAAAGGGCATTACCAAATACACCACCATGCTCACCGACAGCGCCTGCTGCCGCCAGTCGGCCGTGCGACTGGATTCCACCGCTCCTAACTACCTGCCATCCATAGCACATTATATCCGCAAGATCTTTATCGTGAGTGATAACGATGCCTACAACCGGCTGTACGAATGGGTGGGGCAGGCAACCATCAACAGGCGCCTGCAGGAAATGGGTTATAGTGGCAGCCGCATCACCCGCCGCTTTGTAGCCATGAACGAAGAGGAGAACCGCCATACCAACCCCATCCGTTTCCTGGATCCGGAGGGCAGGCTGCTCTACCAGCAAGCGGCAGCCTATAACCCCACCCCCATACCGTACGGCGACAGCATCTTCGTGGGCCGTGCACACTACAACCGGAACGATTCGCTGGTGCTGCAACCCATGGATTTCACCACCCATAACAACCTGCCGCTGCGGGACCTGCAGCAGATGGTGCAGGCCATTGTCTTTCCCGGCTCGGTGCAGGAAAGGCAACGCTTCCGTATAACCGAAGAGGACCGGCGCTTCCTGCTAACGGCTATGGGTACCCTTCCTTTCGAAAGCAGCTATCCCCGTTACGATACGACGGAGTTTTTCAGCAGTTACACCAAATTCTTCTTTTTCCGCCATAACAAATCCGCTGTTCCGCCGCATATCCGCAGCTTCAATAAATCCGGCTGGTCCTACGGCTTTCTAACCGAAGTGGCCTATATCGCCGACTTTCGGCACCAGGTGGAAATGATGTTGTCCGGAACCATTTATGTGAACAGCGACGGGGTGCTGAACGATAATAAATACGAGTACGACAGCATCGGCTACCGCTTTTTCCGGGAAGTGGGAGAGATTCTCTACCGCCAGGAGCGCCAGCGGCAGGAACGCGAACAGTCCCGCCGCGGCCACCAGCGCCACCAGCTCCACCACCGCCACCCCTTCCTGGATTCGCTCCGGGAGTTGCTGCCGCTCCAACCGAAAGCCGTGGCGCTGATGCGCGGCGATTCTTCGAAAAGGCAGCTGTCCCTGGTTTTTACCGGTCACGAATATGCGAATGGAGGGGATACCATCCTGAGGGTGCTGCAAGAGGCGGGCATACCCGCTTCCTTTTTCCTGACGGGTGATTTCTACCGCAACCCTGCCCATCACCGGCTGGTGGAGGCGATCCGTTCTGCCGGGCATTACCTGGGCGCTCACAGCGACAAACACCTGCTGTATGCCGACTGGAAGGATCGCGACAGCCTGCTGGTGACGGAGCAGCAGTTCCTGGAAGACCTGCGTAACAATGAAGCCGCCATGGCCGCCCGCGGCATTGATCCTTACCAGGCAGGCTGGTTTTTGCCGCCGTATGAATGGTATAACGACAGCATTACGCGCTGGTGTGCCAATGTCCGCCGGCAGCTGGTCAATTTTACCCCGGGCACCCTGTCCACCGCCGATTACACCATCCCTTCCGATCGCAACTACCGCGATAATCCTGCTATCCTGGCTTCCATCCTGGACCGCGAGCAGGCTTCCTCGCTGAACGGCTTCATCCTGTTATTGCATATTGGTGCGGCGCCCCAGCGCACCCGGCCCTTTCACCTGGAGCTGGAAAAGCTGGTAAAGCAGCTGCAATCGCGGGGTTATGCGTTCGTAACGCTGCGCCGGTTGTTACAAACGGTAAAGGACTAACTGCCACTACGGGTAATTTTGTATTTTTGCTGTTGAACGGAGGCACTATGAAGTTTGAGAAAATTCACAACAAGGGACAAGCGCAATTATTCCGGAACCAGTACCTGGAAATGCTCACCAAGACTCACCCCCTGGTGATCTGGGGCATGTACCTGCCGCTCATTATCGGGTTTCCCTGGTATGGCCTGAACCTGGGGCAATACTCCGTGCTGAACATGGTGTTGCTTTTCCTGGGTGGAATGTTCTTCTGGACCTTCTTCGAATATATTATGCACCGCTGGATCTTTCACATGGTGGCCGACAGTGAACGCGCCAGGAAGGTTGTTTACGTGATGCATGGTAACCACCACCACTACCCGCGCGACAAGGAAAGGCTGTTCATGCCTCCCGTGCCCAGCCTGATTATCGCTTCAGCCATTTTCGGGTTACAATATTTGGTACTCGGCAAGCTGGCGTTGGCTTTCTTCCCCGGCTTCATGCTGGGCTACCTGCTTTACGGCAGCATGCACTACGCCATCCATGCCTGGAACCCGCCTTTTAAATGGATGAAACCGCTGTGGCGTAACCACCACCTGCACCATTACAAGAACGAGCACCAGGGCTTTGGCGTCAGCACTACCATCTGGGACCGGGTGTTCGGTACCATGTTTGACCTTAAGAAGGAAAAGGAAGACAAGGAAAAGGTCCGCGAGCTGATGTATTAGATCTACTAGATGTATTAAATGTTCAGTCCGCCGCAGGCGCTCAATACCTGTCCCGTCATATAAGAACTCATATCACTGGCCAGGAAGAGGGTCACATTGGCGATCTCTTCGGTGGTACCGAAGCGGCCCAGCGGGATCTTCTTAAGGAACTCGTCCGCCCCGGCTCCTTCCTTGAGGTAATGGGTCATATCGGTTTCCACGAAGCCCGGCGCGATGGCGTTACAGCGTACATTCCGGCTGCCCAGTTCCTGTGCAATAGATTTAGTGAACCCGATGATGCCTGCCTTGGAAGCGGCATAGCTGCTCTGGCCGGCATTGCCGCGTACGCCGATGATGCTGCTCATATTGATGATGCTGCCGCCACGGGCTTTCATCATGGGGCGGATCACCTGTTTGGTCATATTGTACACGCTCTTCAGGTTGGTGAGCATGACCTCATCCCACTGGTCGGGAGTCATGCGCAGCAGCAGGTTGTCTTTGCTGATGCCCGCATTGTTGACACACACGTCTACCGTACCGAAGGTCTTCACCACGTCGTTCACAAAAGCTTCGCACTCTTCGTACACGCCGGCATTGCTGCGGTAGGCTTTTGCGTTCACCCCCATGGCTTTCAGCTTTTCTTCCAGGGCAGCCGCTTTGGGGGCGCTGCCTTCACTAACATAGGTGAATGCGATATGGGCACCCTGTTCGGCCAGCTTCAGGGCGATGCCTTCTCCAATGCCTCGGGCCGCACCCGTTACGATGACTACCTTATTGTCCAGTAATTTCATGCAGATCAGAATTTTGGTGATGCGGCAAAACTAAGCCATGCTCCGGATATTCTCTAAGCCATGCTCAGGATATTCTCAATGATATTCCGGTCGTTGGACAGTCGAGGTACTTTGTGTTGCCCGCCCAGTTTACCTTTTAACCGAAGCCACTCGTTGAACAGCCCTTTCCTCACCGCCTTTACCACGGGCATGCGCAGGGCAATATCCTTGTGGCGTTTGGCTTCGTAGTCGCTGTTCAGGTTCTTCAGCGCTGAGTCAAGTTCGTAAGCAAAGAGGGCAATGTCTTCGGGTTCCTGGTCAAACTCGATCAGCCATTCGTGCGCGCCGTTGCCCTGCTGGCTGAAGTAAACCGGTGCGGCCGTATAGTCGATGACGCTGCAGCCGGTCTTCTCACAGGCATGAGCAACCGCTTTGTCGGTATTGTCCACGATCACTTCTTCACCGAAGGCATTGATATAATGTTTCAGCCGGCCGCTTACGCGGATGCGGAAAGGCTGTAGGGAGGTGAACTGAATGGTATCGCCGATAATATAACGCCAGAGTCCGCCGCAGGTGCTGATCACCGGGGCATAGTTCTTACCCGTTTCCACCTTGTCCAGTCCCACCGTTTCGGGGAATTCCTTGCCATACTCTTCCAGGGGCATGAACTCATAGAAGATGCCGTGGCGGGTGAAGAGGAGCATGCCGTCGGAGCCGGGGCTATCCTGAGCCGCAAAGAAACCTTCGCTGGCATTGTACATTTCGAGGTAGGCGATGTCTTTTCCGATCAGCTGGCGGAACTGCTCGCGGTAAGGCACAAACGAAACGCCGCCGTGGAGGTAGAGTTCCAGGTTGGGCCATACTTCGGACATATTGGCTTTGCCGGTCATCTCCAGGATCCGTTTGAACAGGACGAGGGTCCAGGTAGGCACGCCGGATATGGAGGTCACATTTTCCGGTATGGTAGTCAGGGCCAGTTGTTCGATCTTGCTTTCCCACTCATCCATCAGCGCAATGGACAGTTCCGGTGTGCGGATCCAGTGGCCCCAGAAGGGGGAGTTCTGCAGCAGTACGGCGCTGAGGTCGCCGTAATTGATGTCTTCGCTCACCTGGCTTACCTGGTGGCTGCCGCCGATCACCAGTCCCTTCCCCGTCAGCAATTCCGATTCGGGGTGGCTGCCGTAATACATGGTGAGCACGTCTTTGGCGCCCTGGTAGTGGTTGATCTCCAGGCTTTCTTCGCTCACGGGGATGAACTTGCTTTTGTCGGATGTGGTGCCGCTGCTTTTGGCGAACCAGCTGATGGGGGTATTCCAGAGCACGAGCTCTTCGCCGGCCATCATGCGTTCGATATAAGGTTTCAGGTCCTCGTATTCGTGAACCGGAACGGTCTGTTTGAAGGTTTTGACGTTAAAGAGGCGGTTGAATCCATACTGCCTTCCGAAGGAAGTGTACTGGGCGGAGGTGACCAGTTCCTGCAATACTTCGCGCTGCGCCGCCACCGGGTCGTTGACCCATTCTGCGATCTGCCCCAGCCGAAGCCGGGCAAGTCTGGATATGGCTGGCGAAAAGATTTTCATGCTACCCGGCAAAATACTGAAAAAAGGCTTAAATCTTCGGGAATTCCCCCATTCCCTTCATGACCTCCTCGTGCAGGTAGTCCTTGCGTTTGAGCTCGAAATTCCTTCCCAGGTAGAGGCGGCGCACCTGTTCGTCGGCGGCCAGTTCTTCGGCCGTGCCGTGTTTGAAGATCTTACCTTCAATCAGCAGGTAGGCGCGGTCGCAAATGGAGAGGGTTTCGTTCACGTTGTGGTCGGTGATGAGGATACCGATATTCTTATACTTGAGCCGTGCTACCACGGTCTGGATATCCTCCACCGCGATGGGGTCTACGCCGGCGAAGGGCTCATCCAGCAGGATAAATTTAGGGTCTACGGCGAGTGCCCGTGCGATCTCGGTACGGCGCCTTTCGCCACCGCTGAGGCTGCCGCCGTTGTTTTTGCGCACGTGGTGCAGGCGGAACTCGTCCAGCAGCTCTTCCAGTTTCTGCTTCTGCTGCTGCCGGGTAAGGTTGGTCATCTCCAGTACCGACCGGATATTGTCCTCTACTGTCAGGCTCCGGAATACGGAAGCCTCCTGGGGCAGGTAACCGATGCCCAGCTGGGCCCGTTTGTACATGGGGAGGTCGGTAATGTCCTGTTCGTTGAGGTACACGGTGCCTTCATCGGGTTTGATGAGGCCCACCACCATATAAAAAGTGGTGGTCTTACCGGCGCCGTTGGGCCCCAGCAACCCCACGATCTCGCCCTGCTGTACGTTTACCGACACATGGTTCACGACTGTCCGGTTGCTGTAGGTCTTTACCAGCTCATTGGTTTGTATGACTAAGTTCAAATTCCTCGGCTTTCGGCAAAAATACCGGAAAATTCAGCCGGCCATCCTAAGTTTGCAAATACTTTACCAAGCAAGCAGACATATATGAAGGTTATCGATCATATTAAAGAGGCCAAAGACACCCTGATATCTTTTGAGATACTCCCACCCCTGAAAGGCAAAGGCATTTCGGCTATTTACAACCACCTGGACCCCCTGATGGAGTTCAAGCCGTCCTTTATCAATGTTACCTATCACCGCAGTGAGACCATGTTCAAGAAGCAGGCCGATGGTTCTTTCAGCAAGATCGAAGTGCGCAAGCGCCCCGGCACGGTGGGTATTTGCGCGGCCATCATGCAGCATTACAATGTAGATCCTGTGCCGCACCTGATCTGCGGCGGCTTCAGCAGGGAGGAGACTGAGAACGCCCTGATCGACCTGGCCTTCCTGGGCATAGACAATGTGCTGGTGCTGCGCGGGGATGCGGCCAAGAACGAAACTTTCTTTGAACCCGAACCGGGAGGTAACCGCTATGCCATCGACCTGCTGAAGCAGGTGGTGGACATCAACCACGGCATTTACCTGGAAGAGGAAGTGAAGGATCCCGGCAACGCGCAGTTCTGCATAGGTGTGGCAGGTTACCCCGAAAAACATTTTGAGGCGCCCAACAAAGCCACCGACCTGGCCTACCTGAAAGCCAAGGTAGATGCCGGCGCCGAATACATTGTAACCCAGATGTTCTTCGACAACCAGAAATATTTTGAATTCGCAGACGCCTGTAAGGCGGCGGGCATTCATGTACCCATCATACCCGGACTGAAGCCGCTGACCAACAAGAAGCAGATGACCATCCTGCCGCGAACATTCCATGTGGACCTTCCCACGGATCTCAGCAACGAGATCATGAAGTGTAAGACCGATGCCGATGTGGAGCTGGTAGGCACGGAGTGGTTGCTGCAGCAGAGCCGGGAATTAAAAAAGACCGGCGTACCGGTCTTGCATTATTATACACTGGGAAAACCCCGCGTGATCTGGAATGTGGTGAAGGAGCTGGTCTGATCACAAACTAAAGCCCAGGCTCAGGCTCCACACCCGGTGCTTGTTCTTGTCGTTGGAATCGTTGTCGCCACCGCTGTTGATCTTGGTGAGGCCGTGCCCGTAGTTCACGGAGAGCAGTACATTCCTGAAAGCGAATCCCGCTGTGCCGTTCAGGCCGAAGTCAAAGCGCTTCATCATGCGCAGTCCGCCGCCCTCTTCGGTGCCGGTAGTAGTGGGGTCGTCGTTGCTGAATTCGATCTTGTCTTCTGATTCAAAGGCCACGCCGATGAATTTGCCTTCGGCTTTGTTCTTACCGGCGATGCCCATGGCAGCATAAGCGCCACCGCCAACGAAGAACTTGGATTCTTTGTCCACCAGCGGCAGGTTCACCACCAGGTTGAGGGGTACTTCGATGTACTTGGGACTGGTGGTGGCTTTCACGTAATTCTGGTCGGTCTCGCTGCCGCTCTGCCACTTGGCACCCTTGCCGGTGAACAGTAAGCCGGGTTGGAAAGAGAGGGCACCTTCACCAATCGGAAGGTCGGCCATAAAGCCTGCATGGAAGCTGGACAAGGCATTGGCTTCTTCAATGCCACCGTCTTTGCTGACGGAAATATTGGCCAGGTTATAACCGCCTTTGAGGTACAATTTGCTGTCTTGCGCACTAGCTGAAAAAGCGACGGCACTCATTGCCATCATCACGATCATTGTTTTCTTCATTGTTACATTGGTTTTTAATCAGGTTAGTTTTTATTGGTGTCACGCCGGGGCCTACTCGCAGAAACCATGCCACTACGGCTGGATAGATTTCCAGACGGCTTCGTTGAGTTTTACGGGATATTTTTTCCGGAGGGATGCGATCCAGTCGTTTTCCAGTTTTTCCTGGTAATCGTTGAGCACCTGGCCGCGGGCCTCTTCAAAGCTGCGAACCGCACCGGCGGGGTGGGTTTGTAAGATATAGAGGAAGAGGTGTTGCTGGTCATCGGGCCGGAATACGGGGGTGGTGATGACCCCGGCTTCCGGGTTGCCGGGTGGCAGGGGCAGCTGGGAGCGTTCCATCCGGGTGCTGTCGTAACTGATGGAGCCGTTGGCTGCCTGCAGTTGTGTTTTCCATTGGCTCGGGGCGGCGGTCACCGCCTTATGGAAAGCCTGTAGGGCAGCGGAATCCGGGGAGGTGAATATTACTGCGGTGATACTTTCCTTCCAGAGGTAGCGGCGGGAGTTGGCCCGGTAGAATTGCTGCAATCCTTTTTCGTCAGCGGCCGATTTGTCCCACACTTTACGTTGCATGGCTTCAAAGAGGAGGTTGCCTTCGCGGAATTCCTGTAACTGCAGGGCATAAGCGCTGTCGTATTTTTCGAGGTCGCTGCTGTAAACCTGCATGACCACTTCATCGGGGGTGGAAGGATCGGTTATAGCGGTCCGTTGGCGGGCCAGGGAAATCATGGCTTGTGTCACCAGCTGGTGGCGGGCATCGTTCTGCACGAGGGTCTTCATGGCGGCGATGGCCTCCTGGCTGCTGCTGTCGGTGGGTTTGGGGTAGCGGCGGATGAAGCGGAGGATATGCCAGCCCTGGCTGGTGCGGAAGGGCTTGCTGAGGGGGGCCGCTTCGGTGAGCGCCACCGCCTGCGCTTCAAAGATAGGATCGTAGGTGCCGGGGGAGAAGGGCTGCATCACCCCCTGGTTGTTATAGGTGGCATTATCGGCGCTGAATTGCAGGGCCAGGGCGCCAAAGTCGGCCCCGCCTGCCAGTGCCTGGTAGAGGGAATCGGCCAGCTGCTGAACCCGCGCAGCTTCCCGGGTGCCGGCGTTGGCAGGCAGTTCCAGCAGGATCTGTGCCAGCTGGATATTGCCGGTGGCCTCCCTTTCTTCGGCAGGATGCAGGATATGCCAGGCTTTATCGCTTTTCCAGGCCCTGCTGTGCTTTCCCAGCGGTGTTTTCCAGGCCAGTTTTTCCAGCTCGTAGGGCAGGACAAAAGAGCTCACCCATCCCAGTTGGCCTTTATTCTGCTGCACTGCGGGGTCTTTGGAATATTCCAGCGCCACGCTTTCAAAACTGCGGCCACCGTCCAGGGCTGCCACCGCCGCATGAGCCTGGCGCGCAGCCGCCGCGGAGTCCGCCGCTGAGAAGGGTATATAGATATGTGACAGCCGCCGGTCGTGCCGGCTGTGATCCATGGCCTCGTAGACCAGCGCCAGCAAGGTACTGTCGTGTGTCAGGTAGTGGCTGATCACCTGGTTGCTGAAATTTTCCAGGTCGGCCCGCTGGCCGGGAAGGGTATCCAGCTTCATGTCGTAGGCGCCCTGCACTTTGAGCCGGAATTTCGTATACAGGTCCAGGTATTCTTTCAAAGCCGCTGCATCGCGGGGGCCTGAATTGTTTTTGTTGAAGGCGCGCAGGAACTCCTGCCGGCTCACTTTATGGGGGCCGTAGGTGAACAGCGTTTGAGCCTGCCCGGCAGAGAGGGCTAAAACCGTTGCCAACAGTGCCAGTATCCGTTTACGCATACTTATTTTTTTGCTGCTTGTTGTTTGAAGCGGACCTCCAGGAAATCGTCGAGCTGTTCCCAGGTGAGCTTTTTTGCCAGGATCCGTTTTTCTTTGTCCAGCAGGTAAAGCACCGGTGTCTGGTACACATCGTACAGCTGGCGGAAGCCCGGCTTGCCGGAGTTGCGTTCGGCTTCGCGCTGCGCTTCGGTCTGGTGTACATGGATCCATTGGAGGTTTTTCTCGCGGATGTAGCGGGTCCAGTTCTCGCGGCCCCCTTCGGTCATGACCCCGAAGATGCGGACGCCGCGTTGTTTCCATTTATTTTGGTAGAGTGAATCCAGCTTTGGCACCATCTCCTGGCAATGGCCGCAGGTGGGGTCCCAGAAACAGATGATGGTATGTTCCGCCTTCACCTCGTAAAGCTGCGCCAGCTTACCGCTGGTATCGGTCATGGTGATATCCCAGGCGGGGTTACCGATCAGGTTGGCCATGAGCGAGTAAGCCCGGTCGGTCATGTATTTCTGGTATTTGTCGGTGAACCAGTTCACTTCGGGATTGCCGTTGATGTATTTTTCAAACAGGTGCACAAAAACGGCATCCTGTCCCATGAATTCGGGGTTGATGTATTTCTGTACCAGGTGGGTGAGCAGCCACTTATAACTCTCCTGGTTACCCGAAGCTTCCTGCAGCATGCGGTCGATCTCCGGCTTGAGGGAGTCGGCCTGCGGGGGAACCAGCTCGCGCAGGTAGCGGTCTATGCGCGACTCAAAAAAAGGAGTGCGGATCAGGCGGGCGTCATCCAGGCGGATGCCATCCCAGTAATGCGATTTATAAAAGCGGTAGGCGTAGGCGGTATCGTACACGCCATTGGGGTGCTGGCTGGCGGGTGGCACAATGGGTTCCTGCAGGGCGGCAAAGAGAGCCGACAGGAAATTGCCGGCGTTCCGTTGGAGGTAGGCGCTGCGGAAATCCATGATCTCCTGGTTGAGGGCGCGCATCTGCCGGGTGAGGGTAGCCGAATCGGCGGCGGTGGTGGCCCTGGGCAGTTCCTGCTGCAATTGGTTGATGGTGCTGCCTTTCTGTCCCACATAGCGGGTATACGACTGGAACTCGGAATTCAGCGGGGAGCCGGTAAAGACTGTTGCTGCGGGGCGGGAGCTGTCGTACTGAATGCCGAACTGTTGCTCCTGGTCCAGCAGCAGCTCCAGCAGCAGCTCTTTACGGGGTGATACCAGGAAATAAATGCCGCCGGGCAGCGGTTCCTGCCCCTGGAAGACTGCGGAACCGCTGCCGTCCACTTTCGCGGAATCGGCCAGGGCCTTGATCTTGCCGTAGTGGTAGCCGAGGTATACCCATTGACCTTTATAAGCATTGGTCGTAACGGAGATGCGGTAGCCGCCGGCCGGTGCGGGTTGCGCCCACAGGGGTGTACCAATGGCGGAAAGGAATAATATGACCAGTAAGGGCTGTAAGGTTTTCATCATACGAGTAAGCTGCTAATTTCACGAATTGGCCGCAATAATATTGTGTTTACTTTTGCCGGA
>CBFGLD010000085.1:0-11068 GCA_965649495.1 uncultured Flavihumibacter sp.
TGTTTTATTTGCGGGAGACGGGCTACTGGCAGCCTGGCCCTGCAGCCCGCGGGGCTTGCGGGAGGCGGCTTTGCAGGCAACGGCATGTGGTGATGCCATCCTGCGGGCACCAGGCGCCACGGATGACCGCGGTGCACCGCTTTGCCTGCATGTAGTGGTAGCAGCCGGTGCCTGCCGCCTGCTGGAAATAGCAGGTATGCATGGCCGTTGGCATTACACGGTTATGGGAGACGCGCTCCGCGACCTGCGCACCTGTGTGACAACCCGGAGGCCCGGAGACTTGCTGGTATCGGCCAACATAATGGCCCTGCTCCGGCACGATCATGAAATTGATGGCATTACCGCAGATGCAGGAATCCTCCAGGTACTACAAACTCCCTCCCCTGATAAGGAACCTATCCCTCTTACGTTTGACCAGCAGGCCAAAGAAACACTGGAACTGTTCATTCCCCGGCCGGTTGCTTTCAGCCTGGATGCTGCCCACCTCCAATGGGTAGACGAATTGAGGCCTGTCACCATCGTGTTCACCCAACTCTACCATATTGACCCGGATACCACTACGGCTTCACGGATCATGCAGCAGGCAGTAAATGTTATTGCACCTATTCTTACCCGTTATAATGGCATCCTTAGCCAGACCTGGTTTGATGAAAAGGCAGCCAATTTACTGATCGTGTTTGGGCCACCACCTGCCGCCCATAAGGACAATCCGTTCCGGGGAGTGGCCACTGCCTTGCAGATGAAAGAGCTGCTATCGGCAGAGGGATTCGATGCCTGTGTTGGAGTAGCCTCCGGGAAAGCATTCTGCGGCATACTGGGCAACGACGACCTGCGGCAGTATACCGTAATAGGGGATGTTGTCAATTTTGCCGCGCGGCTGGCTCAATTACAACTGGGTCAAATCACCTGTGATGAAGCCACCATGAAAGCAACATCAGATGACTTTTACTATACCGATCCGCTGGTGGTGCCCATCAAAGGGCATGGGGATAAGGTCAAGGTGTGGAACCCCGTCTCCAGAGAAGGGCAGTCACACAAATTGGAAGGGCATCCTCTGGTTGGCAGAAAAAAGGAGTTACGGTTACTGGATGAGGTTTTTAACAGGGCAACAGCAGGTAAGTCAGCTGCCCTGGCATTCATTGGCGAAAGCGGTTCCGGAAAATCGAGATTGCTCAAAGATTTCCGGAATAAGATCTCCGGTCAACCGGTGGAATCATTCGCTGGGGCGGGTGACCCTGTAGAACAATACACTCCGTATTATTCCTGGAGATCCATCCTGGCCAGCCTGACCGGTACCGATGCCCTCATGGGCAAAGCGGGCATGGAGGAAACATTGAACGCATACCTGGGGGAAGACTTTAAAGAAAAAAGCGGCCTCCTGAATGCTGTACTGGCATCCGATATACCCGATAGTGACTACATCCGTTCCCTCACCACCCAACAGCGGGAATCGGAAACCCGGAAATTAATCCTGGCGATATTAGAGCGGGCCGCTTCCTCTAAACCCCTCGTTTTGACCATTGATGATGCGCACTGGATGGATGAGGCCTCCTGGCAACTTGCGTCAGCAATCATCGGGCAGGTAAAAAACTGTTTACTGATCCTGGCCCTGGAACCTTCCAGTACTATGTACATGGAACAGTTTGAGGATGCAGGGGCCAGGCTACATTTCCTGGAACCTTTAACCACCGAAGAACAGGAGGCGTTGATCAAAGCCATTCTTTCCGTTGAGGAAGTGGATACTGCAGTCACCCATAGTATTGCCCAGTTATCCAAAGGCAGCCCTTTTTACTGCGTGGAAATGATCCAGGCATTGCAGCAGGAGGGTGCCCTGCATATCGAGCAGAATAAATGTTTACCCACCAGCGCTGACTCGCTGGACAAACTGCCCCTGCCGGAAACCATTCAGGGAATGATCCGTATGCGTTTGGACAGCATAGAACAGGGTCCCAAGCTGGCCCTTAAGGTGGCCAGTGTAACCGGGATGCGCTTTGCAACGGAGCTGGTCCGGGATATCTTTCCCATCAACCACGAAAGATCAATGGTACCAGCTTTTCTGCGAGAGAATTACCGGGCGGGATTGATCATCCGGGAACAAATAGATGGTGGTAATGGGTATTCTTTTCACAACGGCATCACCCGCGAAGTGGCGTATGAAATGATATTATCCGAGCAGAAGAAAAAACTGCACCAGGATATCGCCAACTGGTATGAAACAAATTTCCAGCAAAACCTCAATGTCCTCTATGCCCGCCTGGCGTATCACTGGGAAAAGGCGGGCAACCTTACCAGGGCGGCGGACTATCTCGAAAAAGAATCCATTCATTTATTCAGCAACGGTTTTGCCCGGCAGTCGGTGGATGTCGGATTAAAAGGGGTGAACCTGTTGGGGGTTCAAATTGAAAGGGACCCCAAACTGATTGGCCCGGCCATCGGCGCCAACATGGGCAGGATCATGGCGCTTATGGGTGACCGAAAGCCGGCTGATCTTACGAACCTGCCGACCCTGGAAGACCCGGTAACAGACCGGATCCTGCTGATGTTATTGCGTATCGGTCCGCTGGCCTTCCAGAGCCAGCAGATCGAACTTTTTGCCCTCATCTCCCTGACCTGCCTGCGCATGACCCTGGAGCAGGGCAGCGGCAGTGCGGCGGCAGATGTGTATTCCATGTATTCACCCATATACCGGGGCATGACGGGCGACCGTGCCGGCGCCTACGCCTGGAGCCAGCTGGCCCTGGAGATGGATAAAAAAAACCAGCACAGCCTGTTTTCCCGGGTAGCGTTTGTGCATACCTGGTTCCACAATCATTGGTCGCATCCTTTCCATCATAGTCTTTCGCTTTCACTGGAGGCGGCGGAACATGGATTTGCAACAGGGGATATCCTCTTTGCCTGTTTCAATCTTTCGGGGCACGTAGTATATATGACAGCCTGTGGCCACCGGCTGCCGGATATCAAGGAAAAGGCCCGGGCACATATGGACAGGAATGAAAAAAGAGTGATGAATGCGGCTTTTCACCTCATCCTGGAGTTGCAGTTTGCAAAGGCGCTGGCAGGAGAAACGGAACATCCTCTTTCCCTTACAGACCATGAATACGATGAAGGAAAGGACCTGGCATCCATATTCCATACGGAGTTGGGCAACCAGATCGGTTATTACCTGGTGGCCCGGGTCAAATTGCACCTGCACCAGGGCGACTGGAAAGGTGCGCTGGACTGGGCCGAAAAAACTATCCCCCTGCGCCCTGCCATTGAAGGCCAGGTTGCCGAAGTAGACCTGGTACAGTATGAGACCCTGGCTTCGCTGGCGGGACTTCTTACTAATGGAAGCCATTCAGATTTAATGGAGAAGGCCCTGGCCGGCATCAGCACCATGCGGCATTGGGCAGGTTTGTGTCCTGCTAACTTTGAACACAAAGCCCTGTTGCTGGAAGGAATATTTACGGGTATAAAAGAAGATCCCCTGCAGGCAGAAGAGCAGCTCCAACAAGCACTTGCCCTGGCAGAACAGGCAGGGTTCCTGCAGGATATTGCGCTGATCCAGCGCTACCGCCATCAATTGGCCGCCCGGCAGGGAAATGAGGCGGCAACTACTGCAGCGGAGATGAAAAGCGCCTATGAAAGTTGGGGCGCCTTAGTTCCCTCTTTGCAATAACAAGGCGTTGGCGTGCATGTCGGGTCCAATGGCCAGCAATACCAGGTTATCGCGTAAAAATGGTTCGTGTTCGGTTGCCCATGCCAGGTTGACCGGGATATTCGCCGGGGCCATATTGGCAAAGGTTTGGATGGTATTGATATATTGCGCAGGTTGAATCACTTTTTTCCAGTTATCCATCAAAAGAGAAGAAGCCTGGTGACTGATCAGGCAGATGTCTGACCCGCTTAAACCCTGTTTCTCCATTAGAGCCGTAGCAGCCAAGGGCGTGGTATTCATGCCGAATGTCTTAAACCCGTTGAACCCCTGCTCAGTTATCTGGAAATAGGGGGCCGTCCAGATCTGTTGCTCCTTCAACAGTGGGTCGTACCAGGGCAGGGCTTCATTTTTGGTGAACATGGAGCCGTAATAGGAGGAGTCGGTGATGGTATGAACATCCTTTACCGCCCAGCAACGGGAATCCTCACTCATAGTCATAACGGCAGCGCCGGCACCATCGGCAGCGCTTACCGATTGCTGCGTGCGGTAACTTACGTTTCTTGTCCAGCTCCCCCCCACACAGATCAGAACATGTTTCACCCTGCCTGCTGTTAACAGCGCATCTGCAAAGAGCAATGCGGCATTGTAATGACTGAATTCACAATTGGTGGGAATGACCCAGGTAGCAGCAGGCAGTCCAAGTTCCTTATGCAGGGCATTCAGCTCGTTGGGATTGGTATACATTCCCGGTGAACCGGTACCAATTAAGAGGTCTACATCGGCGGGGCCAATCCCGGCGTGCTGCATGGCTTTTTTGGCTGCAGGCAACATGATGGAAACCAGTTCTTCCCCATCATGAAGCACGTGCCGGGTGTGGTACCCGGTAAACAATTTCTGCCCATCCTTAACATGCTTTTTCAGCCAGTCGAAAATAGGGTCATCGTTACGCCGTATGGTTTGCGGCAGCGCATAACCCAGGCCGGTAATACGTGGCAGCAGTTTACCCATTGGTCAACCATTTAGGTGGTGTTAATTTAAAATGCTGTTGCAGCACGATCTCTGCCGTTTGCAAGGCGCCTTCCACCCAGGTCTGGTTGGTGGAATAAGCTTCGCCACAAATAAAACAGGGGAAATTGTCCACCGGTTTTGTCATCTGTTGCAGCACCTCCCAGGATTTATACCCTGAATTCCAGAAGTGTACCGCACCTCCGTAAGGATCATCCGACCAATCCATAAAGGCCGCCTCCATTGGTTCGGGAGCATTATTAATATTATGCATTTGCATGATCTGGCGATGCATTTCTTCGACCATTTTACGCGGGGCCACATGTGCATCCCAGTTATTACGCAGGCGTTGTGCCCAGTCGTTCTTCTGGTCTTTCTGGGCATGGGGCATTTTCTTCCTGTTGAAGAGGGTATTGGCCGGCGCCGAACCTTTCAGGCGTTTATTGCCGGGAAGCGACCAGTGTTTGGCATTTCCCGGCCCCAGGGGAGCTGTCCGGAGCCCACCCCAGAATTCGGAACTGCTCATATCGTTGTAGGCCATCAGCAAGGCATTGGTATTGTTGGGGTCGGCACCGGGCTGCCGGCCTTCCACGCCCCAGTAATAACACTGGCGGACCGGTATATCGGTCAGCGACCGGCCCTGCGTCACGAAAGCCTTTTCCCACCAGGGTTCTTTATAAGCCAGGAACATTTTGTAGAGGTCCACCGGTTCCACGGCATTCAGCATATATTGGAAATGGGGCGCCTGTTCCGGGTCCAGCACGGGACCTTTGGGTAAGAGCAGTTCCAGTGACCGCTTGGGCATAGCCAGCACGATGGCGCGGGCGTTGACCGAAAGGGCACCGTTATCGCCCATGAACTGTAAGGTTACCCCGGAACTGCCGTCTGCTAAGGAGGTTGTATCAAAATATTGCAGCCAGTGGTTGAGGTGTACTTCCCCTCCGGCAGCTTCAAATTGTTGCTGCAGGGTCCAGGGTACGGAATCATATCCCTCGTCAAAGAGATAATATTTTACATCGGGCGTAAAGTTGAAATATTCAGCTATGGAGTTGACGGCATTGGCATTCATACCGAGGGAATCGTATCCCACCGTGGTCTTGGCGATCTGGTAGGCTTCCTCCGTCATTACTTTCGCCAGGATATTCCAGAATCCGTGTTCATACAGCGGGGTGCCATCCAGTGTGGCCGATTGCAGGAATTTCTCCAGCTTTTCGCCACTCAGTTTTTTGACCTGCGGAAACAATTGCTCCACGGCCCAGCCGATCAGGTCACTGGCGGTATTACCCTGGTGCAGGAAGGCCCTTTCTTTTTCGGATAATTTATACGGAAGCAGGTCCGGATCCGATAACTGGTAATTCCGCAACCGGTGCCCCCGGGTATACACAATATTTATGGGTTCATCCACCGTTTGCTCATGGCGGGGAAGCTTGAGTTCATTTTCCACCAGGCTGGCCACCAGCCTTTGCGAAGAAACATACCGCATGCCGCCGATCTCGCAGCTCATATTGGGAAAGCCGGGAGGGCGTGCTGTCAGCAGGCGTCCGCCGATGCGGTTACTGCCTTCAAAGAGGGCTACTTTCAACCGGCTGTTCTTTCCACACCATTTTTTCAGGAGGGGAGAAGAGAGCTGGTCGGTCAGTAGTCTCCATGCCGTGTAAACGCCGCCTATTCCGCCTCCCACAACGGCGATATCGTACTCGGGGATGGTATTGGTTTTTTTCTTCATGACGATTAATTAACTGTACAGGGGATTGTAATAGGGAGGAACGCGCGTGGTATTGATATTGGCCACGATCACCTGGGGCTTCTGGTTCTTATCGGCTGCTTTTACGATTTTAGGTAGCAGTTTTTCCCATTCAGCCGTACTACTGATGGTATAGGCATCGGCACCGAATCCTTCCGCAACTTTGGCGATATCCGGGTTGCCCAAGGCATACAATGCTGTCCAGATACCCGGGTCTTTTTTATCCGGGAAGTATTGTTCCTGTCCCTGGGACACCATATTCAGGTTGTTATCGTTCAATACGATCCAGATGGCACCAGCTTTATAATGGCTGGCGGTGGAAACCTCGGCGCCGTGCATGAGGAAAGCGCCATCGCCTACGATACCAATACAGGTGGAATCGGGGCGACCCATCTTGGCACCCAGCACGGCACCCACGCCAAATCCCATAGGCCCCATGGCCAGGGAGCTGTGAATGGCCCAGGGGGGGCTGACTTCCAGGTAATGCACTCCCCAGCCCACGCAGTTACCGGCATCCAGGAATATATTGGTTTCCCGGTTAGCCGGCAGGAATTCCTGCAGGCACCGCATGAGGGCGGCGGGTTCCAGGGGTTTTGCATCAGAATGGTACTGAGCAGGATCGGCAAAGGGGGAGTACTTGCTTTTAATGGCTGCCAGGGCCGCTTTCCGCTGCTTCACCAACGCCTTGTCGGGAGGGAAGGAAGGCATCAGTTTTTCCATATCCTGGATAAAAGCACCGGCTTCGCCAACAATGCCCTGGGTAACGGGGAAAGCCCTTCCAATAGATGCCTGGTTCATGTCAACCTGGATAAAAGGGCCTTTTTTGGGCACCAGCAGGGGCAGCCATTTATTGGTGGCCAGTTCATTCAGCGAGGATCCCAACACCAGGATACCATCGTAGGGATCCTGCCCTTCATTGCCGCTCAGCCAGTAATAAGGCCAGAGGCAATCAGCGATACCATATACCCGCAAGGCGAGCGGATGCGATTCAGGGAAGATGCCTTTTCCATCGGCAGTAGTCATGATGGGGATGCCATAGCGGGAGGCAAATTTTTCCAGGGCAGGCAACTGCTGCTTTAATGCGTTCCGGCATCCGTTACCAAGGAGGATAACGGGTCTTTTAGCCGCCAGCAAACCCTTCATGGCCTTTTTAACTTCTTCTGCGGGAGCGCCTCCGGGCATGGCGCGATAGCTGCTGCTTTTGGGTAATAGCTGTGGAGCCGCTACCACTTCCGTAGTAACGTTGTTAGGCATACTAATGTGCACAGCATTGTTGGGGATGGACAGGGCGTCGCGGAGGGCCTGCCGGACAATGGTTTCGATATTGGAGCTGTCCGACACCATCGCCGAATACCGGGTACTGGCGGTGTAAATGCCGTTTACATTCAGCGGGGCATCTGTTCCTTCCTGGAGGTACCCCATTCCGAAATAGCTTTCGTTCACTTCCCCGGTAATCAGCAGCAGCGCTGACCCGTCATTCTGCGCATTCATGACACCCGTGAGGGCATTGGTGGCCCCGGGGCCGGTAGTTACCATCACCACTCCCAGTTTTCCCGTGGCACGGTGGTAACCATCAGCAATATAGGCAGCGCCGGTTTCATGCCTGCAAACGATGAAGCGGAAGCGATCGCGGTTGTCCTTAAAAGCAGTCAGTAAATTAGCAAGTCCCCCTCCCGGGATACCAAAGACATGATCTACTTTTTCAATGCTGAGGTAGTGCAGCAGCGCATCCGCTACGGTTATTGGGTTTGGCATAAAAAAAAGGCCCGCAATTAGATGACGGACTGGTAGGGGTTGGTTACGATATGGAATATACGCTTTTAAACTCATTAATAAAATCTATTATACCAATAAACTATTCGGCAATGGGCAAAAAAATTCCCCCGGCGTCTGCCGGGGGAAAAGTTCTATAGATGTATGCAATATTTCAGTTTCCTTGTTTACGGACATATTTGGTAAGAATCACGATCAGTTGTCCTTCCACGCGGCCTTCGATCTGTTCGGTATTGTCTTTTACCAGCCGGATATTCTTCACCACGGTACCCATTTTAGCGTTGAGGGTGGAACCTTTCACGTCCAGCGATTTGATCAGCACAACCGAGTCGCCGTCCAGCAGTTGGTGTCCGTTGCTGTCGCGGTGGAGGACTACGGTGGCATCATTTTCATGATCGCCACTGGCTTTGGCCCATGCCAGGGTATCCTCATCCAGGTAGAGCATATCCAGGCAGTCGGCAGCCCAGCTTTCGTTGCGCAGGCGGTTCAGCATACGCCAGCTCAGGACCTGTACTGCCGGCACTTCGCTCCACATGGCGGTGGAAAGGCAGGACCAGTGCGCGGGGTCCAGTTCTTCTTTCTTTTCGACCTGCGCCAGGCACTTGGGGCAGATCAGGATATCGCGGTCAGGGCTACCCGAAGAAGGTCCCACTTCATAGGGGGCCAGGCTGTCCTTTGCTCCGCACATCTCGCAGCTGTTGCCGCTGCGGGACTTCAGTAAATCAATCGTACTCATGTTTGGCATTTAAGGGAGCGCGAAGGTACTATTTTAGCGCGGCAAGAGGCGGATATGATATTCCTGTATACGCGGCGGGTTTTCGGGACTCAGCGTGAAGAACACTTGTATATCCGCGTTTTCCCCTTCCAGGGTAAAGGACCCGCGCAGGTTGTTTTCGGGAACCATGTTTCCCACTTTTTTGATCCTGCCCGCCTGGGAGAAGATCGCCCCGGAAGCTTTACGGAGGGAGTCGGGAAAATAATCCAGGAAAAAGTTCCCGGCAAAGATGCCGGAGGTGTCTGCGGGTGACCATTCGGGTAAGAGCTTCACCAGTTGCTGCTGCCGTTCTGCCAGTATTGGAGAAACGGGTACGGGGTGGGGCCTCAGCTTTGAGAGTTGCAGGAGGGTATCGAGCACGAGGGTGTTCAGCAGGGTGGCGGGTGCGTAGGTGAGGTTGCCGAAGCTGATGATACCGATCCCATAGTCGGGCAGTATCGTCCAGTTGCTGCCGAAGCCTGGCAACCCACCACTATGCCCAACCGAAGTACGACCCTGGCAGTCGCGGCTCCACCGCAGTCCATACCCGTAAGCGCTAACCAGGGGGCAGGGCCGTCCGGAAGGGTACCGGTAGGAGGCGTTGAGGGTATTGAAGTTCCAGGGCTGCTGCATTTCACGAATGGAGCTGCGCTTGAGTGGCCCGTTGTCGGGAGCATCGGAAGGCGGCCAGGCCGACAACATAAAAGCCGTGTAGCGGGCAAAATCTTCCAGGGTGGTGATCAATCCACCCATGATACCATAGGCTCCATCGTGCAGCATGGGCTGCTCCACCCACTGGCCGTTGAGCCAGCGGTAACCTTTGGCGAGGCGGCCGGCAGGCACATCCGCGTATTCCCAATAGGTATCGTTCATGCCCAGCGGCCGGAGAATATTCTGGTTGATGTATTGTTGGTAGGGCATTTTGGACACCACGGCGATTACCTGTCCCAGCATGGCAAATCCCATATTACTGTATTCATAACTGGTACCAGTAACCGTAGAAAAGGAAATGCCTTTCCGGAACATGGCCAGCATCTCATTAACGGGGATGTCCAGCTGGCGGTCGCCCCAGGGATTGTCTTCGGGGAAGCCGGCAGCGTGGGTGAGCAGGTGGCGGAGGGTGATGGGCGGCGCGTCGGGACGGAGCGGTGTTTGATGTTGCAGTTCCGGGATATATAAGTGGACGGGGTCGTCGAGCCGCAGTTTACCGGCATCGCGCAGCTGGAGGATGGCAAAACCTGCAAAGCTTTTTGACATGGAGGCGATGCGGAAGGCGGACTTACCGGAAGCAGGGATCTTGTTTCCGAGGTCCGCAAATCCGTACTGGAAAGAGTGGATCAACTTGCCGTGGTGTACGATGCCGTAGACAGCGCCGGGCACGTTTTTTTGTTGCAGGAACTGCCGGACGATGGAATCGGAGGTTGCCAGCAGGGAAGGGGACAGGGGCACCGTATCTGCCTGTGCGAAGGCGTTAAAGGAACAAACGCTAAAGGCCAGGAGGAAAAGTTTTTGTAGGATCATGCGGGCAATTTACAGGCATTAAAATTCAACAAAAATAAAGTGGTAAATATTCCACTTATTCAATTATTTTTTTATCTTTAACGTATAACCCCGTAGTAATAACCCATACCCTCCACTGATTATAATCCCTTCCGTTTTTCCTGCATCACCGTAGAACATCCGTTAGTACTTCAACAAGATCCTTACCCGCTCTGTCTCGTAGCGTAAGATCCATTATCCGGACGATTAAATTCATTACAATTAAAATTTAATAATGGACACCTGTACAGCTGTTCGGTCAAACTTATTGGCCGGGAGCTTGGATGGGGACCTTGTTGATCGTTCTCTTTATTGCACACCCTTAGCACCCCAACCACTCCCGCCCATTTTAAGTAATTCCATTGGTGCCACTGATGGTGGACCTCCTGCTCACGTTTCATAATGACGAGATGTACTTTCTTTTTTGTCTTACACCAGGATAAAATCCTGGTGCAGGAATTGTACACCCAAATAAAATCATCATGAAACAGATACGATTACTAACATCCACGGGCAACCGACTTCTTACATCTGCAGTAATGGTAGCCCTATTCACGCCGGCATTTATTCCCACCATAGCAATAGGCCAGTCCGCCAACCTGGACCAGATCCGGAA
>CBFGLD010000086.1:0-10943 GCA_965649495.1 uncultured Flavihumibacter sp.
CGTTTGGCCAATTTGGGGTTCATGCCAAGCTCCGAAGCCATAATGCCACAAAGATTGGCCACTTCACGACTGTGCATCAGCAGGTTCTGCCCATACGAAGAACGAAAACGCATTTTCCCCACAATCCTGACCAGCTCTTTATGCAAACCATGAATACCCAGCTCGATTACAGTTCTTTCTCCAATTTCCATCACCTGCTCCTCAATTTGGCGGCGCGTTTTTTCCACCACTTCCTCAATTCTGGCAGGGTGGATCCGCCCATCCGTAACAAGACGCTGCAGGCTCAGGCGTGCAATTTCACGACGTAACGGGTCAAAAGATGATAGTATAATGGCCTCCGGGGTATCGTCTACAATGAGATCAACTCCTGTTGCGGCTTCTATGGCCCGGATGTTCCTGCCTTCCCGTCCAATGATCTGGCCCTTTATCTCATCGCTTTCTAAATTGAATACCGTTATGGAATTTTCAATGGCTTGCTCGGCAGCTGTACGCTGAATGGTTTGTATAATGATCTTTCGGGCCTCTTTATTCGCTTTTTGCTTGGCATCATCAATGATTTCCTGCTGTACCGCTATAGCCTGTGTTTGAGCCTCTTGTTTCAGACTTTCAACCAATTGGGTGCGAGCTTCCTCTGCCGTTAAACCGGCAATCTTCTCCAGGCGACGAATATGTTCTTCCTGGTGTTTTTCCAATTCCGTACGCTTGATATTGACCAGTTCGATCTGGCGGTTAAGATTTTCCTTAATGGCTTCGTTTTCCTTGATCTGTTTGTCAAGGTTTCCCTCTTTCTGGTTGATCGACTGTTCCTTTTGTTTGATCCTGTTCTCCGAATCTCCCAGTTTCCGGTTACGGTCCATGACCTCCCTGTCGTGTTCTGCTTTAAGTTGGACAAACTTTTCCTTGGCTTCTAATAACTTTTCTTTCTTAAGTGTTTCTGCCTGTAACTGAGCATCTTTTACAAGTTTTTCTGCTTGTTGCTCGGCCTCATTGATCTTTTGCTGGGTGTTAGCTTTAAAAATGAATTTGCCCGCCACGATACCCACTACCAGGGCTACCAGGGCTGCGATCAATATCATTATGGTGTCGTTCATTTAATGTGTGTTTTTTGCTTTTTACAATCGTATACGTATGCTGCACATACCTCATAACTGGTTGAGTCAGATGCTAATTTGCGAAAATACGAATTCGTTGGATAAATGTTAACCACTATTACGGGCTAGTGCCGTAATTTGGCAAAACAAACCCAAATACATGAAAAGAATCCTGTTTATTTCCCTGATGATCCTTCCTGCGATTCTAAATGCACAGCAGAAAAAATTCAAAATAACGGGTACCTGGAAGGGCGGATCCATACCTGAACAGGTCTATCTTTCTTATGTGAATGATGGTGCCCGGCAACTGGACAGTTCCCGGATCGTTAATGGAAAATATCATTTTAGCGGAAAGCTAACCGAACCGGTTGTGGCGGTACTTGCCACCGCCAGCCCCCTGAAACCCTCTGGTTCCGAAGCCAGGCGGATGCAGTTATTCCTGGAGACGGGTAAGATGAAGCTGACACATACCGATAGTTTTTCACATGTGATCGTTAAAGGTTCCGCATCTCATCTGCACCTGGAATCCATTCAAAAAATGTCTAAACCTTATGTGGCAAAGCTTCAGGAACAGTATGATCTTTATAGTACTGCCCGGAAAACTAAAGATGATGCAGCCATGGCAGCCATAGAAAAAAAGATCGATAGCATTACTATGGAAAGGGCAGAAGTGGTTTATAAACCCTTTATACAAGCCAACCCTAACTCTCCTGTTGCTCTTTATGCATTAAAACAATATGCTGGATATGATATCGATCCTGAAAAAGTGGAGCCGCTCTTCCTGTTACTGGACGGCCGGGTCAGATCCTTACCATCGGCACTCACATTCTCCGGGGAGATCGAGGTGGCTAAAAAAACAGCTGTTGGGCAGCTGGCAATGGATTTCACACAGAATGACACCCTTGGCAATCCTGTTTCTCTTTCCTCTTTTCGCGGAAAATATGTACTCATTGACTTTTGGGCAAGTTGGTGCGGCCCTTGTCGTGTAGAAAATCCTAATGTGGTGAAAGCTTTCCATAAGTATAAGGATAAAGGATTTACTGTATTGGGTGTTTCCCTGGACCGGATGAACGCCAGGGATAAATGGTTAAAGGCTATTCAGGACGATCAACTGAACTGGACACAGGTATCTGATCTTCAATTCTGGAACAATGCTGTTGCCAAACAATATGGCATTAATGCCATACCTCAAAACCTGTTGATTGACCCCCAGGGAAAGATAATAGCCAAAAACCTGCGGGGAGATGCGTTGCAGGAAAAATTAAAGGAGCTTTTTTGATGATCAACCTCCTTTATCGATCAGGGCCTCCAATTGAATGAGCTTTTCGGTGATGGATTGTACGTCCAGGTTTGATTTGGTGTAATGGGTTTGTTCCGTCGCATACCAAACCAATACCATGGCGATATAATCCTGCATATCCTTGGCTGAAAACTGTGTTTTGAATTCAATGATCTTATCATTGATGATTTTGATAGTGGTTCTCACGGCTTCTTCGTCATCGGGCCGGATGCGGATGCGATAGGTGCGGTCACCAATTACGATATTTACCGGTATAAGCTGTTCTGGCATACTCATTCATTAAGGAGGGCGATACACTTGTCGATTTCGCGCAGGTACTGGTTGATCCTTTTTTCAAGGGCTTCCTTATCGGCAGGATCTCCCGAAGCCACCCGGGTAGCCTTGAGAACATCCAACTGTCTTTCCAGGTCTTCCAGGCGCTGCTGCTGCAACCGATCTTTTTCCTGGGTACTTTGCATTTGAAGGAGCAGCTTTTCATGGTCACGCTGCAATTGCTGATGTTGCTTCTGCAATTGCAGCAGTTTATCCTGAATGCGGCTTATATGGTCCAGCAGTTCCTGCATTTTATTTCCTTATCTCTGCACCGAGATCTTTTTCAAGGGTACGCATGATTTTTTGCATCATGGCATCTATCTCCACATCGGTCATTGTTTTTTCTTCATCGAGAAATGTCAGAGTGATGGCAACCGATTTCATATCCAGTCCTAATTTATCACTTTCAAACAAATCGAAAAGTTCCATGTTTTTCAGCTTGCTGACGCCTGAACTCCTTACGGATCCTTCTATGGCCACATATTCCAGCCCTTTTGGTACCAACAGGGCGAGGTCCCTCTGAACAGGCATTTGCCTGGGTAATTCACGGAAGCTGATTTTACTGCGTAAAACTAATACCATTACCGCCTGCCAATCAAGGTCCGCAAAAAAGACCGGCTGTTTGATATCAAACTGAGCGGATTTCTGCCGTGACACTTGTCCCATCCTGCCAATGAGTTGTTTTCCGGAATAGATGAACAAAGAGGAAACCAGGCCCTCAACGCTGGCTGGCTCATAAGTGATAGCATTTAAACCCGCTGCTGAACAAATCTTGTCTACCACTCCTTTCAGGAGGTAAACATCAGACGGTACAGCCTTACTGCGCCAGGAATTTGGGTTGAAATTACCTGTCAGGTAGACGCAACAATGGGGAAGCTCTTCGTAGCTACCCACCCCGTTGGTCTGGTAAGTTTTTCCCCATTCAAACAGGCGAAGGTCAGAACTTTTACGGTTGAGGTTATGCGCAATGACAGCAAGCCCTGTTTCCAGCATGGCCGGACGCAACACATCCAGTTCCACGCTCAGGTTATTCATCATTTTCACACTTCCCTTCAATTGTTCTTCCGTAAAATAGGCACTGTTGGTGATGGAATTGGTAAGGATCTCGCGAAAGCCGGAGCCAGCTAGATACTGTGCGATCTTATCGCGGAGTTTACCATCCCGATCGTCTTCTACAGACGGGGTTATGGTGATAGCCTGAGGGATTTCTACATTGTCAAGGCCATCAATTCTCAGAATCTCTTCCACAATATCTGCGGGAATGCTGATATCCGGTTTGCTGAACGGAACTGATACCCACATCTCATCGATACCATCTTTTACCAGTTCAAAGCCTAAAGCCTCCAATATTTTTTTAACCGTGTCGGGATGATAATTTTTGCCACTGAGTTTCTTAAGGTAATGGTATTTGATGGCCACCTGTTTCTTTTCCAGCGGGTCGGGGTATACATCTACGATATCAGAAGAGATGGTGCCGCCGGCAAGGTCGCGTATGAGCAGTGCTGCGCGTTTTAAAACCTGCACGGTCTGGGAAATGTCCACTCCCTTTTCAAACCTGGTGGCAGCATCGGTTCGCAGCCCGTGCCGGAATGATGTCTTACGGATGGATACAGGGTTGAACCACGCACTTTCCAGGAAAATTCGGGTAGTGCTTTGTGTTACCCCGCTTTTTAGTCCACCAAATACCCCTCCGATACACATTCCTTCTTCCACATTGCAGATCATCAGATCTCCCGCACTTAGTTTCCGCTCTTTTTCATCAAGGGTGGTAAAGAGGGTGTTTTCTGGCAATGTCCGGACAATTACCTGGTTTCCCTTTATTGCGTCTGCATCAAAGGCATGCAAGGGTTGACCGGATTCATGTAAAACGAAATTGGTGATGTCAACAATATTATTAATGGGTCTTATACCTATTGCCATCAATTTATCTTTCATCCATTGGGGCGATTCCTGGATTTTTACACCGCTAATACTGATACCAGCATACCGTTTACATGCTTCTTTGTCTATAACGGTAACTGATATGGGCAGCGAATGATCCAGGACCTTGAAGCTGTTTACGGAAGGTGATTTAATCCGCCATTCTTTTTTATCATGGTGAGTAAGGTAAGCGCATACGTCACGGGCCACCCCCATGTGACTCATGGCATCCATTCGGTTCGGTGTCAGTCCAATCTCATACAGGATATCGGTATAAGTGTGGAAATAGTCACTGGCCGGCGTTCCCACTTTTACAGTTGCTGGTAATACCAGGATGCCTCCATGGTCATTTCCTAACCCAATTTCATCTTCAGCACAGATCATACCCTGGCTTTCCACCCCCCTTATTTTAGCAATTTTCATGGTCAGGGGCTCCTTGCCGGAGGGATAAATGGTAGTTCCGACGGGTGCCACCACCACTTTTTGGCCTGTTGCTACGTTAGGGGCTCCGCATACAACCTGCAGGGGCGATCCGGCACCAATTCCAACCGTGGTCAGTTTCAGTTTATCGGCATTAGGATGTGGATCGCAGGTAAGTACCTCTCCAATTACCAGGCCTTTTAACCCACCACGGATCGATTCATATTGCTCCATGCTTTCAACTTCCAGCCCGATGGAGGTCAGTATACGGGAGAGTCTTTCGGGTTCCAAAGGGAAAGGTAAATAATCGCTCAGCCAATTGTACGAAATGGTCATGTATCAGGTAAATATTAGGCAGCAAATATAACAGATTGTAAAGGCTTATCCCGCCCCGGAACGATTGCCTGTCAATTTTTGAGTGTCCTGCCTAGATTTGCATTAAAAAAACACATGCGTTTTTCCTGCATATGGATGTTCCTGTTACTTCCGTTCCCCTTTCTTTCCTGCCAGCCGGAACATCGGGTTACGGAGCCGTTCAAAGATTTGAGTGAACAAATGGATGTACTGGCCATTTACCAGAATACAATTGGGGAAGATTTAAAAAAGGGCGACTGGGAGGGGGCAAGGATGATGACGCGCGGAATGGATAGCGTTCTTCAGCTTTGCAATCACGATTTTGTCCGCCACCAGCGGCTGAAGGAGCCATTCCGCGACTATTATGAGAAGAAAATGGAAAAAACCATAAAAGACCTGCTCCGTCAGATTCGGAAACGAGACAGCACAGGCGCCCGTGGACAATATGAGTACCTGGTTAAACGCTGCAATAGCTGCCACAATGAAAATGAGGTAGCAGAAAGGGCACATTTCTAAAAAAATCGTGCCGTGAAACCATAGTGAAACAAAATGTTTCGGACAAAAAAGGGGGCTGGCGGTATTTTCTGCATAACGCTATACTCGCTGCACTGGCGGTTTTGGAACAACCTAACAACTGGAAGCATTTATCCTAAACAGCCATGACACGCTGTTTCACGCGTTTCTGTGGTAATCCGAAACTATAAATTCCGCTCAAACATCATTCTGGTGGTTGTATTTAACAGCCAAGGATATGCGGTTAAATCTTTGTGCACAGTTGGTGTGTATTTCTTGCAAGTAATCAAGGAAAACTTTTTTAAATTGTGGATAGCCTTATGGATTAAGTGGATAATCCCCTGAACTTTGTGGATAAGCTTCTGGATTACTATAGCATAAATTAACGTTGTAAAAAATTTTTTAAAAAGAAAGGTGTAGGGATATATTCGCCGTCCTGTTCCGGGTGTTAACACCCTATTCATGATTTCTTAAAGATCTGGTAACATAAACGGGGAAAAATTTCACCATGCGAACAGGAAACATTCTTGAACCTTAATACCCTTTGTTTACAGCAGATGGATCTTACTAATATCAATAAAGACCGGAAAAACCGAAGGAAAGGCTCGATCGATCTCAGCACCATGATGTATGGCAAGGTGCCGCCACAGGCCAGGGACCTGGAAGAGGCGGTATTGGGTGCCATCATGCTGGAGAAAAGTGCGTTTGATACAGTTATCGAAATTCTGAAACCTGAGTGTTTCTATACGGATGCCCACCAGAGGATCTTCCGGGCAATGCAGTCGCTTTCACAGAAGAGCCAGCCCATTGATATCCTGACCGTGGTGGAGGAACTCCGGAAACGGGAGGAGCTGGATTTGGTAGGCGGGCCCTACTATGTGACCAAACTGACCAATACGGTAGTTTCCTCTGCAAATATTGACGCGCACGCACGTATCATACTTCAGAAGTTTATTCAGCGCGAACTGATCCGCATCAGTGGAGAAGTGATCAGTGATGCATACGAAGATTCCACCGATGTTTTTGACTTGCTGGATGCAGCAGAAAGCAAGCTCTTTGAAATTACCAATAACCACCTCCGGAAAGATTACAATTCCATAGATTCCGTATTGGTGCAGGCGGTACAACGCATTCAGGACCTTAGAAACCAAACGGAAGATATTTCCGGGGTGCCATCCGGGTTCCCCAGCATCGACAAGGTTACATTCGGGTGGCAGAAAACCGACCTCATTATTCTCGCAGCACGCCCTGCGGTGGGTAAAACCGCCTTCGCGCTGAATTTAGCGCGTAATGCGGCTTTGAGCCCTGTCCGTCCCACTGCAGTGGCCGTGTTCAGCCTGGAAATGAGCGCCGGTCAGCTGGTGCAACGTATTCTGTCGGCCGAATCCGAAATTTGGCTCGAAAAAATCAGTCGGGGTAAACTGGAAGAATACGAAATGAAACAGCTGTATACCAAAGGTATCCAGCGCCTTTCGGAAGCCAAGATTTTTATTGATGACACCGCAGCGCTAAACATTTTTGAGTTGAGAGCCAAGTGTCGTCGCCTAAAAAACAAGCATGACCTGGGTTTGATTATCATTGATTACCTGCAGCTGATGAGTGGTGCGGGAGGCAACACCAACCGGGAGCAGGAAATCAGCCAGATTTCACGGTCTCTGAAACAGTTGGCCAAGGAATTGGAAGTGCCTATCATAGCCCTGAGCCAGTTGAGCCGTGCGGTAGAAACCCGCAAAGAAGGCAATAAGATGCCGCAGTTGAGTGATCTGAGGGAGTCCGGGGCCATCGAACAGGATGCAGATATGGTAATGTTCATCTATCGCCCGGAATACTATGATGTGAACTCCAATGAAAATGGTGAAAGCGTAAAAGGCGAGACCCATGTTCGGATAGCCAAGCATCGAAACGGATCCCTGGAAACCATTAAACTGCGGGCGCAGTTGCATATACAAAAGTTCGTGGATGAAGGGGTAGAGGGGGGCGAAGGCCCCGCGGGTGGTGCACCTGCCTGGAAGCCCTTAGGCCCATCCGGGATTCCAGACGATGGAGGTGGTTATCGCCAGATTGGCAGCCGGATGAACGACGTGCCTTTTGATGACGATGAAACTCCTTTCTGATAATGGCACTCCCTTTTTTCTATTTGCCGGGCTATGAAGGCACTCCCCTGGTGAATCTTAATGATGCAAACTCCCGGCATGTCGTTTCTGTTCTCCGGATGGAAGCAGGCGAGAAGTTGCATCTAACAGATGGTAACGGGTTGCTTCTGACAGCAATACTCCAGGAGGCGCACAAGAAAAAGGCGGTCGTCGAAGTGCTGGATACCCAGCTATTTACCAGGAGAGGCGCGCCTGTGATAATCGGAATTTCTTTAATTAAAAATGTATCGAGGCTGGAATGGTTCCTGGAAAAAGCTACCGAGATCGGGGTGGCCAAAATCATTCCCCTGCTCTGCCAACGGACGGAAAAACAGCATTTCCGGCATGACCGGATGCAACAAATCCTGATCAGCGCAATGTTACAGAGTCAACAGGTTTGGTTACCGGAACTGGAAACTCCCAAATCATTTCATGAGGTGGTGACTAGTCCGTTCCCCGGCAAGAAATGGATCGCACACTGCCTGGAGGCAAATAAAAGTTCGCTACGATCAAATGTTGAATTCAATGACGAGCAACTTTTAGTAGTTGGTCCGGAAGGTGATTTTACCCATGAAGAAATCCTCCTCAGCATGCAGGAAGGATTCACTCCGGTTACATTAGGAGAAACCCGGCTCAGAACAGAAACAGCCGGGTTGGTTGGGGCCACCCTGCTGTGCGTGCAGTAAATCTTAGACAAATACAGCTTTAACGCGCCATGTCATCATAATGGTCGGGATGGGATGCCGCCATTTTCGATGATTCCAGGACGGGCTCCCGAAGCTCTACCGGCTTGACGACTTTCCGCTTACGCATGCTCATGTTCAACAATTCAACTATAAAACTGAAGGCCATCCCGAAATATATATAATTTTTGATGCCAAGATTATGCGCGGCCTCACTGTCCCAACCTTCGATAACCAGGCTAAGTCCGATCATAACCAGGAAGGACAACGCCAACATTTTGAGAGTTGGATGTTTATGTATAAACGACGAAATTCTGGGACTAAACAGAAACATAATTGTCATGGCTATGACCACTGCTGCGATCATGATTTCTACGTGTTTAGCGGTGCCGCCCGCGGTTATTATACTATCAAAGGAGAAAACCGCATCGATCAACATGATCTGTCCGATCGCCTGCATCAAACTGATACTGGGTTCTTGTTTATTCAGCGCATTAGGATCCTCACCTTCCAGTTTGTGGTGGATCTCTTTAACCGATTTATAGATGAGGAACAATCCTCCCAACAGCATTACAATACTTGCCAGATCAAAACCTTTTCCCGCTATGGAAAAAACAGATTTGCCTTTCTGACTCAACAACCATCCCAGAGCCATGAGGAGCAGACTGCGGACCAGTATCCCCGTTATCATCCAGAACCTTCTCGCTTTTTTCTGGTCCTTGATATCCGGTAGACGGTTCATGATGATACTGACAAAAATCACGTTATCAATACCCAGGACTACTTCAAGGATAACCAGGATAAAAAAACTGATAAGGCTTTCGCTGGTAAATAAATGTTCCATACGATGTGGAAGGGGTTTAATTATTTGATAATTGGTTAAATGCCGCCATTGATCTCTTTTGCAATAGTAGGACCAACGTAAATGAATCCAGTCCATACCTGTATGAGGCTGGCTCCCGCTTCAATTTTTTCCAAGGCGTCATCGGCAGTAAATATGCCGCCACTGGCAATTACTGGAATTTCACCACCAGAGCGCTGACGGATATAATTCACAATTTCTGTTGTTCGCTCCTTTAAAGGAGCCCCACTCAATCCCCCGGCACCGATACGTTCAATTTGATCTTTTGCCGTTAACAGTTTGTCACGATTAATAGTTGTATTGGTAGCCACTAATCCTGCCAATGGGATTTCCAGCGCCAGGTCGATCACATCGTCGATTTGTTCGGTTGTCAGGTCAGGTGCAATTTTCAACAGCATGGGTTTGGGTTTAGGCTGCTGGTTATTGATTGTCTGAAGATGCGATAGTATTTTATGAAGGGCATCTTTGTCCTGTAAAGCCCGGAGACCGGGGGTATTGGGAGAACTGACATTTACCACAAAATAATCCACCACATCAAAAAGCTCGCGAAAGCAGATTTCATAATCCTTCCATGCCTCTTCATTGGGGGTGGTCTTGTTTTTTCCAATATTCCCGCCAATAATCATCCGGGGTTGGTCACCCAATGCGGAGTGCGCCAGTTTCCAAAGCCTGAGCCTGTCCGCAACCACTTTCACACCATCGTTGTTGAATCCCATCCGGTTGATAAGGGCGCGATCCACGGGTAATCGAAACAGGCGGGGTTTATCATTACCCGGCTGCGCTTTGGGAGTTACGGTACCTATTTCAATGGAGCCAAATCCCAATGTTTCCAATTCACGGAGATATTTTGCATTTTTATCAAATCCCGCCGCCAATCCAACCCTGTTCCTGAACGGTAACCCGAATACATTTGTCACTTTTGCTTCCGGGGCTGTGAACCTGCGGGCCAGCCAATTGCGCATAGCAGGAAAGGAACAGGCTAATTGCAGACAATTCATTGAAAAATAATGGGCTGTTTCAGCAGGTAGCAGGAAAAGTAAACTTCTAAGGAATGAATACATTTTATTGCAATTATTTGATGGACCGACAGTTCTATCAGTGTGACCGGTGCAGCCAGGATCTTCTGTATAACTTTTTCCAAAAAAAAACCATTGGCGGTGCATTGCAAAAAAATATTTTTAATGGTTCCACATAACCATTAAATTTGAACAAGAAAGTTGTCTATGCAACTAAAATGCAATGGATAGCTGCCCTTATTAAAATTTTTAGAAAGCAGGAAGCATATATAGTGGCCGGGTTCCGGACGGCGGTGGGAGAGGCTAAGCGGGGTGGGTTTCGTTTTGTGAGGCCCGATGA
>CBFGLD010000087.1:0-10921 GCA_965649495.1 uncultured Flavihumibacter sp.
GGCAGCAGCAAGGCTGCCAGCAGCATTATCCGCTTCATATTCTTGTCCCCCTTATTTCCTGGGCTGTCCTTCTGTTTCCGGGGCAGCGGGCTCCGCCACTCCACCCGACAATACGTATTTCATGGCATCAGCTGCCTTGATATGGTCAAGGTTCCTGACACGGTGCCGGGGTACAATAAATGTTTGTCCCGCAAAGGAGTAAGAGTAAGGGATGTATACCGTTATATGTTCCCGGAACCCGAATTCGCTGGCATCCTCATCGGTTACAAACCCGATCTGGAAAACATCCTCCTGGTAAATGGATACCGCCACCGCTTTATTGAACTTGCGCTTATTGCCGGCAAAAGCTTCAAAAAAATCCTTAATGGAAGAATAGATGAATTTTACCCCGGGCGCCCGCTCCAGCCAGCGGTCAAAGAGGCTGAAAATACGACTCGTAATGAAATTGGTGCTTAAGTATCCTACCACCACCAGGGTCACAATGATGGCCAAAAATCCCAGTCCATAGTTGCGCGTGATCACCCTGCCGCTGGAATCCTTCACCTCAAAGATCGGAACCAGGTTATCAACGGATGTTATGAACCAGAATATCAGGTACCCCGTGATGACCACCGGGGCTGTCACCAGCAGGCCCTGAAGAAAATACTGAAAAATTTTTCTCCACCGCCAGCCATCGTTACGTACCGGTTGATTGTCCATAGTTGTAATTCAACTGCAAACCTAAGAAAAGCAAGGGGTATGCGGTCACGATAATTTCACGGTTTCCGGAAAGGTGAATTCATCCCCTTCACATTGTTATGAATGGCAAAAAAAGATGATGGAAACTTTTGGAACATTAAAAGTTTCCATAGTTTTGCACCTCATCATGAGTGAAATAGACAACAGGGATCGGATTCTGGAGATGAGCCGCGATATGTTCTTTCGGTATGGAATTCGCTGTGTAAGTATGGATGATATAGCTGGTGCGCTGGCTATGAGCAAGAAGACCATTTACCAGTATTACGCCGATAAGGAGGCACTGGTACAGGCTGTCATCCGCTTCAAGATCACCGAATCACAGTGTGTTTGCGAGGGTGACCGGAATGCCGCCGCTAACGCCATCGAAGAAATGTTTCTGGCCATGGAAATGGTGGAGCAGATGTTCCGGACCATGAATCCTTCCGTATTATTCGACCTCAGGAAATATCACCCTGCCGCATATGCGCAATTGGTGAAGCATAAGGATGAATACCTCTATAATATTATCCGCACAAACCTGGAATGGGGTATCCGGGAAGAGCTATACCGCCCCGAGATCAATGCGGATATCATTGCCCGCTTCCGTATAGACAGCATGTTACTGCCGCTTGACCCCGCTTTCCTGAGCAACCAGAAAGCTACCCTGGCAGACATCCAAAAACAGGTGCTGGAACATTACCTGTTTGGCATCGTGTCACTGAAAGGTTATAAACTGGCTCTGAAGTACCAACAAAAAAGAAGTAAACAAGCTTAACATGAGAAAGCAAATGAAATGGTTGTGGTGGAGGATCCCGATGGTAACCGTTATGATCCTTTTTTTCCTGGCCACCTATGCCCAGGAGGAGAAAAGGGTTCATGCATTTACCATACAGGACGCGGTGGCTTACGCCAAACAAAACAGCTACCAGGTAAAAAAAGTACTGGAAGATATCCGTATCCAGGAGCAGGTAAACCGCGAGATCACTGCCAGCGCCCTTCCACAGGTTACCGGAACGGCATCGCTGAATTATTTCCCGCGGGTTCCGGTTCAAAGCTTCCCCAACTTTATCGCTGCGGCTACCTATGGTGTCCTGGAAGAAGAGGGAGTGCGCGATGGTGACGGCAACCCCATCAAATCACCGGGCGATTTTGGGTTCGTCCAGGCCCAGTTCGGCACCAAATGGAACGCTTCCGCCGGCGTGGCACTCAACCAGATCCTTTTTGACGGCCAGGTATTCGTTGGCCTCCAGGCCCGGGATGCTTCCATGGCCCTGGCCCGCAAACAAAATGAAATAACAGAGGAGCAGATCGCGGTAAACGTTCATAAAGTGTATTACCAGTTACTGATCGGCCACCAGCAACTGGAACTCTACCATGCCAATATCCAGCGCTTTGAAAAGCTGCTGCACGATACCCGTGAAATCTATAAAAATGGCTTTGCCGAAAAACTGGATGTTGACAAGGTCAGTGTTTCCCTCACCAACCTCCGCACCGATAGCCTGAAACTCAATACCCAGCTGGCAAATGGCTACCTCGGATTAAAGATGTTGATCGGTATGCCGCTGCGTGACAGCATTGTGCTCACCGAAGAACTGAACGAGGAAATAGTGAAACAGCAAATACTCGACACGGCCTATAATTATACGGAGCGCCGCGAATACCAGGTGCTGGGCATCGCTAAAGAGTTGAATGAGTTCAATGTGAAGCGGTATAAACTCAGTTATATCCCTACGGTGGCTTTATATGGACAGCTCAATACCCAGGCTCTCCGAAATGAGTTCAATTTTTTCAAATCCGGTGGCATGTGGTTCCCCAACAGCGTGATCGGATTGCAAATTAACCTGCCCATATTTGACGGGTTCCGCCGGAGCGCACAAATACAGCAGGCTAAATCTGCCGTCAGGAAAACAGAATACGATATGGAATTGCTGAAGCTGAGCATCGACAATGATGTGGCCAGTTCCAGGAACCGTTTCAGGGATGCCATACTAGCAGTGGACGCACAAAAGGATAATATGAAACTGGCCGAGGAAGTCTATGAACAAACGAAGAAAAAATACGAGCAGGGACTTGGTTCCAATACGGAGATCAATAATGCGCAGACAGAATTAAGGGCCGCCCAGACCAATTATTTCGCTGCCTTGTTTGACGCTGCAATCGCCAAGGTGGATTACCTCAAAGCCGTTGGTAAAATCTATTAATTAAACCGGATTCTAAATAAGCCTATTATGCAAACAATGATAAAGCAGTTCCTGGCAGCCAGTACCTTCCTGCTGGCAATGGCCTGTGGCTCAGGAAATGCGAACAAGCAACTGGAAAAGAAAAAGGCCGAACTGGCCGAACTGAAAAAAGAGCAGACCGGAATTTCCCAAAAGATTGCGGCTCTCGAAAAAGAGATCATACAATTGGACCCTACTGCCAGGGTGGAAGAGAAGCCTAAACTGGTAGCCTTGTCAACCCTTTCTTCTGCACCCTTTACCCATTACATCGACCTGCAGGGTAAGATTGACGCGGAGAATGTTTCTTATGTAACGCCCAGGGGTATGGGCGGCCAGGTAAAAGCCATCTATGTAAAGACTGGTGACCCCGTTGCGAAAGGTAAACTGTTATTGAAACTGGATGACGCCGTGATCCGACAGCAGATTGAAACGGCAAAAACCCAGCTGGCTTTTGCAAAAAACCTGTACCAGCGCCAGAAAAATCTGTGGGACCAGAATATTGGTACGGAAGTGCAGGTGATCACGGCCAGGAACAATGTGGACCAGGCTGAGCGGCAGATCGCTATTCTGAACGAGCAGCTTGCAATGACCAATGTATATGCCAATGTAAGCGGGGTTGCCGATGAAGTGAACATCAAGGTGGGGGAAACTTTTACCGGCTCACCCATGAATGGAATCCGCATCGTCAATACCAGCAAACTGAAAGTTTTGGCACAGGTTCCTGAAAATTATATCGACCGTGTGAAAGTGGGTAATGCTGTTGTAGTGACGCTTCCCGATATCGGGCGCACACTGAATACCAAAGTGAGCGTATCCGGAAAGCTGATCGATCCCAACAGCCGGTCTTTCTATGTGGAAGCCAGGATGCCAACGGACAGGGATATACGACCCAACCAGATCGCCAAAGTGCGTATAGAGGATTATACCGTTAAGGATGCCATCGTGATACCGGTAAATACCCTTCAGAATGATGAAAAGGGAAAATATGTGCTGGTGGCAGTAAACGAAAATGGTAAGCTCAGGGCTCGCAAGCGCATGGTAACCACCGGCGAACTGTATGGGGAACAACTGGAAATACATACCGGTTTAAAGTCGGGTGACCAGCTGATCACAGAAGGCTTCCAGGGCCTTTACGACGGACAGCTGATCAACACCGCGGGATAATATTCAGCAGTAATCAACATTTAGCCATCTGCAATCATCTTATCTTATGATCGACAGGATCAAACATACATTCAAACAATTCGGGCCTACCACCTGGAGCATAAAGAATAAGACCTCCATTTACCTGATGATGCTCTTCGTGAGTATCATGGGAGTGTTCCAGTTCGTGACCCTGCCCAAAGAGCAGTTCCCCGATATTGTTATACCTACCATATACGTACAAACGATTTATGTGGGTAACTCGCCTAAGGATATCGAGAACCTTGTGAGCCGGCCCATCGAAAAACAAATTAAGGGTATCACCGGTGCCAAGATCAATAAGACCACTTCTACTTCGCAGCAGGACTTCAGTGCCATTATTGTGGAGTTTGATACCGATGTAAAGACAGATGTAGCCCTTCAAAAGGTCCGGGATGCGGTCGACAAGGCCAAGAAGGATCTTCCGACTGACCTTACGGAGGAACCCACCGTACTGGAAGTCAGTTTTTCTGAACAGCCCATCATGTACGTGAACGTAAGCGGCGATTATGATCTCGTGCGCTTGAAGGAGTATGCTGATGAACTGCAGGATAGACTGGAAGAACTGCCACAGATCAACCGGGTTGACCTGGTGGGCGCCCCGGAGCGCGAGTTCCAGATCAATGTTGACAACGCCAGGATGCAGGCATCCAATATTACTTTTGATGATATCGCCAATGCTGTAGCGCGCGAAAACCTTGACATTTCCGGTGGTTTATTGGAAGTGGGTAGCATGAAAAGAAACCTCCAGCTCAAGGGCCAGTTTAAAACCGCTTACGATATTGAAAAAGTCATTGTTCGGAATACCAGTGGCGCCCCCATTTACCTGAAAGACATCGCTTCCATAAGGGATACCGTCAAAGAAAAAGAGAGTTATGCCCGGCTGAACGGTAAAAATGTCATCACACTCAACATTATAAAAAGGGCCGGTGAAAACCTCATCGAAACTTCGGATGATGTGAAACGTATCGTGGATGAACTGAAGGCTTCCCAGTTTCCCAAAGACCTCAACCTGGTGATCACGGGTGACCAGAGCAAAGCCACCCGGGTATCATTCAACGACCTCGTGAACTCCATCGTTATCGGCTTTATCCTGGTGCTGATCATCCTGATGTTCTTCATGGGAGTGGTAAACGCCTTTTTCGTGGCATTGAGTGTTCCACTGAGCATGTTCGTGGCCTTCCTTTTCCTTCCGGCCGCCGAACTGATTGTGGGTGGTAATGTTACCCTGAACTTCATCGTATTATTCGCCCTCTTATTCGGGTTGGGAATCATCGTGGATGATGCCATCGTGGTGATTGAAAATACGCACCGCATATTCATGGAAGGAGGGGGGAAGATCAATTCGGAGAAATCCGCCATGATGGCCGCCGGCGAAGTGTTTGTGCCTGTGCTGGCCGGTACCCTCACCACCCTGGCGCCCTTCGTACCGCTGTTGTTCTGGCCTGGTATAATCGGGAAATTCATGATCTACCTCCCCACGATGCTGATCTTTACCCTTACAGCCTCACTGGTGGTGGCATTTATCATGAACCCGGTATTTGCGGTGGACTTTATGACCCATGAAGATAAACACGAGCCAAAGTCTGCCATCTTCCGGAAAAAAGGTTTCTGGGTTGCCCTGATCATTGCCGTTATACTGCTGGGTCTTGGCTTCTCCCAGGGCGAAAAAGTTCCCGGTGCCACCAATATGTATTTCTTCTGGGGTAACCTCCTGGTCTTTTTCCTGCTGATGGGAATCCTGAATAAATATGTTCTTGAAGAAATGATCAATGGTTTTCAGAACAAGGCATTACCCTATATCATGCGCCGGTATGAAACCCTGTTGGTCTGGTCGCTCAAGGGATGGAGACCCGTTTACCTGTTGCTGGCAACAGTCGGTCTGCTGATTTTTTCAGTGGTATTCTTCGTAGCGCGGAAAGTACCCGTGGTATTCTTCCCAACCGGCGATCCTAACTTCGTTTATGTGTACCTGAAACTTCCGGTGGGTACTTCCGTGGAATATACCGATTCCGTTACCCGCAGCCTGGAACAACGGGTGTACCAGGTGCTGGACATGCAGGACGGCAAGGAAAACCCCATCGTTGAATCGGTTATTTCCAATGTGGCCGTAGGGGCCAGTGATCCTATGAGCGGCGACAGAAGTACGCGTCCGGAACTGGGCAGGATCCAGGTTTCCTTCGTAGAGTTTGAAAAGCGGCACGGTGTTTCCACCAAGCCATACCTGGACTCCATCAGGATGGTGGTCAAGGGTATTCCGGGTGCAGAACTCAGTGTGGCCCAGGAGCAGGGCGGACCACCCACCGATCCGCCGGTTAATATTGAAGTTGCCAGTGAAAATTTCGATGACCTCATCAAGACAGCAGTGGGGCTGAAGAACTACCTGGATTCCATCCAGGTGGCGGGTGTGGAAGAACTGAAAATGGACGTGGATCTTACCAATCCCGAAATATCACTCACCATCAACCGCGAACGCGCCCTGATTGAAGGGGTGTCTTCCGCACAGGTGGGTATGCAGATCCGGACGGCATTATTCGGCCGCGAAATATCCAAGATCAAGGATGGGGAAGATGAATATAAAATTCAGCTGCGAAACAATGAACTGCAGCGGAATAACCTGACCGACCTGCTGAACATGCAGATCGTATTCCGGGATTTTGCCAGTGGCGGACAGATCAAACGTATTCCCATCAGCTCGCTGGTAACCGTGGATTATACCAGCACCCTGGGTAGCGTGAAGCGGAAAAACCAGAAAAGGGTTATTACCTTAAGATCAAATGTTTTGTCTACTTACACACCAACAGAGGTCAACGAACGTATCAAAGAACATATTGACAACTTTAAACTGACTGCCGATAATGTCACCATCCGGCAAACAGGTGAAGGCGAACAGCAGGCGGAAACCGGGGCTTTCCTGGTACAGGCACTGGTTATTGCGCTGATGCTGATCTTATTCATCCTGGTGCTGCAATTCAACTCCATCAGTAAACCCGTGATCATCCTCACCGAGATCATCTTCAGCGTCATTGGTGTACTGTTGGGCTTCGCATTGACCGGCATGACGGTGAGTGTGGTCATGACGGGTATAGGTATTGTGGGACTGGCAGGTATCGTGGTGAAAAATGGCATTCTCGTGATAGAGTTTGCCGATGAATTAAGGGCAAGGGGGATGAAAACCCGGGAAGCGGTTATACAAGCGGGTAAGACAAGAATCATCCCGGTACTGCTTACCGCCCTGGCGGCCATCCTGGCATTGATTCCGCTGGCGGTTGGTTTCAATATCAATTTCATCACCCTGTTTGCTGACCTGAACCCCCATATTTTCTTTGGAGGTGACAACGCGGTGTTCTGGAAGCCCCTGAGCTGGACCATCATTTTTGGACTTGCTTTCGCCTTTTTCATGACACTGGTGATTGTTCCGGCCATGTACCTGATTTCTGAGCGGTTGCGTCGTCCCATGCGCAATCAATATGGTGGTAAATGGATCAGCATGATGGGCATCCCACCCCTGACCTTTGCCTTCATTCCCCTGGTGCTGGTTACCATGGTACGCCACATCATCAAGGTGGGCCGGCGGAGGCGCAGGCTGGCAGGAACTGCCCTGGACGAGAAGTTTACCGGCAGCTGGTTTTAACGAATGTTCAAATTCATAACTTTATCCCATGAGAAGTAATCACGAGATAGATTATCGCATTTATGGCGAAGAGATGCAGTTCGTAGAAGTGGAACTGGATCCGAACGAAACAGCAATTGCAGAAAGCGGCAGCTTCATGATGATGGATGATGGTGTGCAGATGGCCACCATCTTTGGAGATGGCTCCAAACAACAGACAGGAGGCATATTCGGGAAATTGATGAGTGCAGGTAAGCGTATACTCACGGGTGAAAGCCTTTTTATGACCGCGTTCACCAATATGGCTCACGGCAAGAAAAAGGTCAGCTTTGCATCCCCTTATCCGGGTAAGATCATTCCCCTGGACCTGCTCCAGTTGGGCGGCAGGATCATCTGCCAGAAAGATGCCTTTCTTTGTGCTGCGAAAGGAGTCAGTGTGGGTATCGCCCTGCAGCGCAGGCTGGGTACCGGTATCTTTGGAGGGGAAGGATTTATCATGCAGAAGCTGGAAGGTGATGGATTAGCGTTTGTGCATGCGGGTGGTCATGTTTTTGAAAGAGAACTTCAGCCCGGCGAATCGCTTAAGCTGGATACCGGCTGCGTAGTGGCCTACACGCAAACGGTAGACTTTGATATCCAGTTTGTAGGTGGTATACGGAATACCATTTTCGGGGGAGAAGGTCTTTTCTTTGCCACCCTCCGCGGCCCCGGCAAAGTATGGATACAAACGCTGCCTATCAGCAGGCTGGCCAGCAGGATACTGCAATACGGAACTACCAACCGTAAAGAAGAAGGCGGTATCCTAGGCGGACTTGGAAATGTGCTGGATGGGGATGGCTGGTAATACTTAAACAATTATACATCCGAAGAGATCAGCGCTTCAGCAGGAAGTTCCTGATCTCTTCGAATTTTGTCCAGGGTACAAAATGTCCACCCTCCAGCCAAAGGGTATCCAATACGGGCGCGCCGCGCAACTCTCTTATCCCAAAGGCAACATTGGAAGGAGGCACCCAGGTATCCTTACGCCCATGGATAAAATACACAGGCCTGTGAAGCCCGGGGAGCCGCGGTGCTAATTGCTTCAGATCTTTTTTCAGATACCACAGTTCCCGGTTGGAAGGACGGAAGGCCCCCGGCAGCAACAGGTTTAACGGGGTGTTCAATACAATGCCCCTCCAATGTTCCGGCTTTTCTGCAGCCGGATCGATACTCCCTGATATCACCACAAGGTCATCGGCAATACCAGGGTAATCCAGGGCTAACTGAAGTACGGTTGCCCCTGCCAGTGAGTGCCCGATCAGCCGTACCGGCTTTCCGTTGCGGAACGAATGGATGACCGGCCCCAGCAATGCGGATTGAGTAGCCAGGTCCGGCGCTTTCCCGAAATCACTGTAACCAAAGCCAGGCCGGTCAATACTGATCATCCTGAATTGCTGCAGTAACTGGCTGTCAGACAGGTAGGGTTTGAAGGCAGTCCAGGATCCCGGTGATCCATGAACGAATACCAGTGTGGGTAGTGTATCTGAACCTGTTTGTACATAATGGATAGTGCGACTTCCAACTTTCCGGTAATAGGTTCTCAGTTCCACTCCCTTTTTTTGGAAGGTAGCAATGGCTTTTCTGTCTGTTTCCCGGAATGTGAAGCAACCCTGCGTGAACAGGGCCCCGCCGAGCATCACTGCCATTAAAACAAACATTGACCTTTTCATAAAAAACCTAAATTGTAGCAACAATAATTCCCATGCCGCACACCCATAAACTATTCCTGCTGTGTCTGCTGTTTTATGCCATGCCCACCTTAGCGCAGAAGAAAAAAAATACGTCAAATTTAAACCAATGGAAGTTACAGGCACAGCAGCAACTGGAACGGGACTACTCAAAGTACAAAGATATAGCCCTGCGTATATGGGAACATTCCGAACTGGGGTATAAAGAACTGAAAAGTTCGGCATTGTTGCAGGAGACTTTAAAAGAAAGCGGCTTTACTATTGAATCGGGAGTGGCGGGCATCCCCACTGCCTTTGTTGCCACTTACGGGGAGGGACAACCGGTGATTGGTATCCTGGCTGAGTTTGATGCCCTTCCCGGTTTATCACAACAGGCTATACCCGAAAAGAAACCTGCAGATGGCCGCAGCTCCGGACATGGTTGCGGGCATAACTTATTTGGTACGGCTTCCGTTGCGGCAGGTATCGAACTGAAAAATTTGATGGAACAGCATAAATGGAAAGGGACCATAAAGGTTTACGGAACTCCAGCGGAAGAAGGAGGTTCAGGCAAAGTATATATGGTGCGGGAAGGATTGTTCCGGGGAGTGGATGCTGTGGTGCATTGGCATCCGGGTGATGAAAATGCCACCTGGCTGGAAGGAGCACTGGCCAACAAATCAGCCAAGTTCCGGTTTTATGGAACTGCCGCCCATGCCTCTTCTGCTCCCGATAAGGGAAGGTCGGCACTGGATGCCGTAGAGGCCATGAACCATATGGTCAACATGATGCGCGAGCACCTGCCTTCCAATGCCCGCATCCATTATGTGATCACCAACGGTGGTAAAGCACCAAATGTAGTTCCCGATTTTGCTGAAGTATATTATTATTCCAGGCACCCCAGCCGTGATGTGGTGCGGGATATCTTTGACAGAATGGTGCTGGCGGCAGAAGGGGCGGCCCTGGGTACCGGCACGCGCTCCGATTATGAAGTCATTGGCGGCACCCACGACATATTGCTTAACCGCTCACTGGCAATGCTGATGCAGAAAAACCTGGAATTGGTTGGCGGGGTAACCTATACCCCCGCGGATATCGAATTCGCGAATAAACTACAGGCTGGATTCGGTTACCCGGCGCCCCCTGTTTCAGCAGCGGCAACTATCAAGCCTTTCGACCGCCCCTTAGGGGAGTCCATCGGTTCTACGGATGTGGGGGATGTGAGCTGGACGGTTCCCACTGTTGGCATGTCTGCAGCTACCTGGGTGCCCGGAACCGCAGCACACAGCTGGCAGGCGGTTGCCTGCGGGGGGAGGGAAATTGGTACCCGCGGAATGATGGTAGCAGCCAAGGCCATGACCCTGACCATGATCGACCTTCTCAACGACCCCGCCCTGATCCGCGCTGCTAAAGATGAATTTGATAAGTTGAGGGGGGAAAATTTCAACTATACCCCGCTGTTGGGTAATAGAAAACCGGCCCTG
>CBFGLD010000088.1:0-10917 GCA_965649495.1 uncultured Flavihumibacter sp.
GCAAAGAAAAATCTCCAAACGAACGGCTATTGGTGTTGGTCTGCAGTACCAGTATCATTCCAACCGCATTGAGATCGGCAGGCCGGTGGATTCCAGCATGACTTTGTACAACCGCGACCAGGAACGGATATCGGTGCGGGCGGCGTATAATGGTGCTGGTAATGAAGGAGAAGGCTTCTATAACCGCTATCATTTAATCCAGGTTCCGGTAGAGTTTTCCTGGGATATGGATGCCCGTGAACGGTGGAAACTGAGCACCGGGTTCGCCGTCGGTTATCTTGTTGGAACGGATGCCCTGCAATACAACAGCCAGGCTGGTGTGTATTACCGGGATAAGAATTCCTGGACCCGTTGGCAAACTGGTGTTTTCACCGGAATCCGGTATGGTGTACTGCGGTCCGAAGGCTTCCAGCTATCAGTAGGTCCGTTTGCCAGTTACCAACTGAATTCCATTGACCGTACCATCAATAATAAACACCTGCTGATGTTGGGTGTCGGTGCCAGAATACAGTTCAAAACCAAAAACTAATCATATGAACCACTCCGGAGAAACGAGAATTTTATTCTCGATGGCATTGCTTTGCCTGATGCTGAGCGCTTGCGTAAAGGATACGCTTACCAAAAAATTTACGATCCTGGAACCGGTGTATGCCTCTAAATCGGAAGTGGTAGCGGCAATTGGTGCCAGTGAGCCCAGGGAGGTGAATTCCACCGGGAAGATCTATTGGTACGGCAATTATATTTTCATGAACGACCCCGGACGAGGCATTCATATTTACGACAATACCAACCCTGCCTCTCCCCAAAAAAAAGCATTTATTAACCTTCCCGGTAACATAGACATTGCAGTTAAGGGAAATATCCTCTATGCTGACCTCTTTACGGATATGGTTGCAATCGATATATCCGACCCCCTTGAACCCGTACACAAAAAACTGGTTGCCGATGTTTTCCCCGAAAGGAAGTATGTGTCAGGATATCTTACTGACCCTGATAAAATCATTGTGGGGTGGAGCCAGAAAGATACCGTGGTAGACATCAATGACCCCATTATCAGTGTACCAGGTTGGGGTTGTCCCAATTGTATGGTGGCCCTCGCAGACGGTGGTTTTAAATCGGGTACGGAAGGTGCTGGTGGATCTATGGCCAGGTTTGCCGTAGTGAATGATTTTCTGTACAGTGTCAGTGTTTCCAACTTATCCGCATTTAATATCCAAACACCAGCAGACCCAACCCTGGTACACAGCAACCCGTTCGGATGGAATATAGAAACCGTCTATCCCTTCCGACAAAAATTATTCATTGGCTCGTCCACCGGCATGTTTATCGCCGATATCAGTGAACCTGCGGTGCCTGTTATACAGGGATCTTTCCAGCACGCCACCGCCTGTGACCCGGTGGTGGCAAATGATGAACATGCATTTGTGACCCTGAGGACCGGTAATCGTTGCGTCGGGAATATTAACCAACTGGATATTCTGGATATCCGCGATGTTCAGAACCCCGTTTTGCTCAAAACGTATCCCATGACAAACCCTGCGGGACTAGGAATTAAGGGAAGCCGGTTATACCTCTGTGATGGCGACGACGGCTTAAAGGTATTTGATATCACTGATCCCATGCAATTGAATATGATTCAACGGATACCCATGTCCGATACCTACGATGTTATTATCAACCAGAACCTCCTGCTCCTGGTGTCAGGTTCCGGATTGCACCAATACCGTATTGTTGAAGAAGGTAAACTAACGCACCTGAGTACCATCAAAACGAACTGATGAAACCGTATCTTTTATTTTGTTGTTTCCTCTTGTCTTTAAAGCTGCAGGCACAGGATAAAATGCGATTCCGTTCCCTCACCACTATCGGTATTCTGTTTGGGGATAAAGGCCGGGCGGCGGATTTTCACACCATAAACGGAGTGGCATACCGCGACTGGTTTGCAGGGGTGGGATTGGGGCTGGACGATTACCGGGTGCAAAGTATGCCGCTCTATGCCTCCTTTGCGCGCGAATGGAAAATGGTAAGGAATGCATTTGTTTTGAGGGCTGATGGCGGCGTGAACCTGAGTGAAATGAGGCCGGGTTTTTATACCAGGGAGGCGATCGGATACCGCATTTCCATGAAGAAAAATAAGGCATCCGTACTACTCGACTTCGGCCATAGTTTTAAACAGAGCCGGGAAGTGGCAGATTGGCAAATACCCTGCAATATTGAACCCTGCCCGGAAGGAACCAAACTACGGCAGGACTATAAATTCAACGGGCTCTCGTTGCGGCTGGGACTACAGTTCTGAGTTACCGGAGGAGGAAGAAGAAGAGGAGGAGTAGGGTGGTTGCAGAAATGCCAGGTTGCGCATTATGCCGGAATACTTGGCTCGTTTAAGGGGGGAATGCCGGAAGATCCTGCGGAAAGCTTCCTCTCCTAATGCTTCCCATTCTGCCTGATCCATTTCAAACAATTCCGGGATGGGGGTGAATGCTTTTTCCGAATGAGGCTTCGAGAAGCGGTTCCAGGGACAAACATCCTGGCATATATCACAACCAAACATCCAGTTGCCGAACTGCCCCTGCATTTCAGATGGTATGACCGAATCTTTCAATTCAATGGTGAAATAGGAAATACAACGGCTTCCGTTTATGGTTTTATCCGGTAATATGGCTTCGGTAGGGCATGCGTCGATACAACGGGTACAGCTGCCGCAATAATCTTTCGCATAGGGGTCATCGTAATCCAGCTCCAGGTCAGTAATAAGGGTGGCAATAAAAAAGAAGGAACCCATCTGTTTATTAATCAGGTTGCCATTTTTACCCACCCATCCGAGCCCGCTCTCCCGGGCCCAGGCCCTTTCCAATACCGGCGCCGAATCAACGAAACCTCTGCCGTTCACTTCTCCCGCCATTTCGCGTAACTGTGCCAGTAACTCGTTCAGTTTGGCCCGAATCACTTCATGGTAGTCCTGCCCATACGCATACTTGGAAACCTGGGGAAGGTGTCCTTCCTGCTTTTCAGCTGGATAATAATTCATCAGCAGGGTTATAACGGAGCGGGCACCAGGAACCAGTTTGGAGGGATCCACCCGCAGGTCGAAATGGTTTTCCATGTAATGCATGGAGCCGTTATAACCATTATTCAACCAATTTTCCAAACGCCTGGCATCCTCATCCAGGGGGCGACTATGCGCAATGGCGCAATGCATAAAACCTAACCTGGCAGCCATTTTTTTTATGGCTTGTGAAATTTTAATGCGGTTTTCCAAAGAAAAAGTTTTGTTAAAAACAAAAAACTACTATTTTTCTGGCATAAACTTCTATCCTTATGAACCCCCGTGGCGTATTAACCCTTGCCGTATTATTTATTTTTTTGCATGCTTATGCCCAGGACAAATCTCCTGTAAAATTCGGAAAAGTCAGTCGCGAAGACTTTACTATCCAGGCCCCATCATTTGATACCAGTGCTTCAGCAGTAATTATTGCCGATATCGGTTTCAGTATGGTCACTCCTAATAAGAGTGGAGGATTTGGTTATGAATTCACCCGCAAGATGCGCGCGAAGATCATAAACAAGAATGGGGTAGACATCGGAAAATTCAGTATTCCCCTATACTCATCCCGCACCGGGGATTCGCGTGAGAACCTTAAGGGGCTGAAAGCAATCACCTATAACCTGGAAGGGGAAAAGATCGTGGAAACCAAACTGGAATCCGACCAGGTATTCAATGAAAAGGAAGGCAAAGGGCTGCAGGTGAAGAAATTCAGCCTGCCGGCATTGAAAGAAGGTTCCATAATTGAGATCACTTACACCATCATTTCGGATTTCCTCTTTGAGTTCCGGCCCTGGCAATTCCAGGGCGACTATCCCTGCCTTTGGAGTGAATACGAAGTGGAGATCCCTGAATACTTCCATTACGTAACCCTGACCCAGGGATACCTTCCCTTTCATATCAACACGAATAAAGAAACCAGCCGGCATTACCTGATCCGTTCTCCTGACAGAGGGTATGGTAGTCCCGCCAGCACAGGAACCATCAGTGGGATGGCTTTGCAAAAGCGATGGGTCATTAAGAATGTTCCTTCCCTGAATGAGGAGAGTTTCACCACTACGGTAGACAATCACCGTAGTAAACTGGAATTCCAGTTGTCAGCCATTGTTTACCCCGGAGGCGGAGTAACCCAGGTAATGAATAGTTGGGCTAAAGCCTCTGAAGAACTGATGCAGCATGAGAATTTTGGGTTACAGCTGGGTAAATACAATGGATGGCTAAAAGATGAAATGTCCGTAATCCTGCAAGGTGCAAAGGACCAGCATGAACAAGTCAAAAAGATTTATGCTTACGTGCGGGATAATTTCACCTGTGTTCAAAGATCCGGTAAATACACCAGTAATACCTTAAAGAATATTTTTAAACAGCGCAGCGGAAATGTGGCAGACCTGAACCTGCTGATGACCGCAATGCTGGAACAGGCGGGCATTGAAACTTACCCCATCCTATTAAGTACCCGCTGGCACGGGGTAACCCATGATATCTACCCCCTGATGGACCGATACAATTATGTGATCAGTGCGGCGCTGGTGGGCGATGATCAATACTTCCTGGATGCCAGTATACCCCAGCTTGGATTTGGAATGCTGGAGCCTTCCTGTTATAACGGTCATGCACGGGTGTTGACTAAAGACCCCCAAGCCATTTTCCTGTCGCCGGATTCCCTTCTCGAAAAATCGGTTACCCTGGCAACGGTGGTAGGTGAAAAAGATAAAATCAGTGGAACCATCAAAACGCAGATGGGTATATTCAATTCACTCCGACAGCGCGGCAATATTAAAGAATCAGGTGAGAAGGCATTGTTTGATAAGATCAAAACCGGCATGGGATCTGATTTTGAGATAAGTGAAACCGCGATAGACTCCCTTAACCGCCTGGAAGACCCAATTCGTATCCGCTATAATTTTACCTATAAACCAACGGACCCGGAGCTTATTTATTTCAACCCGGTACTGGCTGAGGCATACAAGGAGAATCCATTCAAATCCGCCACCCGGTTGTACCCGGTGGAAATGCCGTATCGATTGGATGATACCTATATTCTGACCTTCCAGGTGCCCGAAGGCTACATGGTGGATGAAATACCGAAATCTACCAAGGTGATGCTGAACGACAATGAAGGGTATTTTGAATACCTGGTGGCGGCAAGCGGGCAAAGCATTCAGCTTCGTTCCCGGGTGATCCTGAACAAGACCGTTTTCAACCAGGAAGATTACGAAACGCTCCGCAATTTCTTCGGCCATGTGGTCAAGAAACAAGCTGAACAGATAGTTCTGAAGAAAAATACCCGTCCATGAAACTGAGAACGCTGCTGATGATCCTGGCAATCCTGGGAGGCATACCCCACCTCAAGGCCAGCGAATACCCGTTTATGTCCATTCCCGCCCCTTTATTGAAAAACTCCAATGCCGTGATACGCCTGGAGGACCGGGTAGTGGAAGTCCATTCACCTGCCCGTATAACGCTAAGGAATACCCGCGTGATCACTGTCCTCAATGAAGCCGGGGATGATTTTGCTATGATGTATGCCTACTATTCCAGGACCGTAACCTTGGATAATTTTGAAGGGACGCTTTTTGATGCGATGGGAAAGAAGATCCGGTCACTGAAAAAAACGGAGATAAAGGATCAGAATATTTCCGAAGCAGGGCAGATGATTGATGACACACGGATCAAGTACCACAGCTTTTACCACAAAACATATCCCTATACGGTAGCTTATGTAACCGAATATACCTTCAACCGCGGGTTGACCATCCCGGGGTGGTCTCCGGTACCTGCCAGGAACCTGTCGGTCATGGAAAGTCGATATACCCTGGTGACCAATAAGGATTACCAGGTAAGGATCAAAGAAAGCAATATTCCATCCGCAGCTGAGGTAACTGAAGCGGGGTCGAAAAAGATAATGAAATGGACACTACTGGCGCAACCCGCCATGGAAACGGAATATGCTTCCCCACCGCTCTCTGAAATTACCCCTACACTCAAAATTGCCCCCACCGATTTCAAGATAGAGGAATATAACGGCTCACTGCGAAGCTGGGATGAATTGGGCAGCTTTTTTTCTAAGCTCAATGCCGGCAGGGATGAACTTCCCGAAAGTACCCGTCAAAAGGTGAGGGAACTTACCGATGGACTAAAAACCGATGAAGAGAAAATTACCCGGCTGTACCGTTTCCTGCAGGAGACAACACATTATATCGGAGTGCAGATCGGTATCGGTGGATTACAGCCTTTTCCTGCGAAATACGTAGTCGAAAATGGTTATGGAGATTGTAAGGCTTTATCCAATTACATGGTGGCCTTACTGAAAGCAGCAGGCATACGGTCACATTATACGCTGATATATGCCGGGAATGATCCTGGTGATACGGATCCGGATTTTCCTCAGGATAATTTTAACCATATCGTGGTGGCCGTACCCGGGCAAAAGGATACCACCTGGTTGGAATGTACCAGCCAAACCCAGTCCCCGGGATATATGGGTAGCTTTACCGGGAACCGGTATGCGCTGATGATAACAGAAACAGGGGGTAAGCTGGTTCGTACCCCTCATTACAAAATGGAATTGAATACCATCAGCAGTCGTATCAAAGCAGAAATAAGCCAGGAGGGACGTTTGGAAGCGGACGTTACGAACCTGTATACCGCACTGACTACCGATGATCTCCACGGAAGGATACATCATTTGTCCAAAGAAGACCAGCTCAAATACCTCAGGCGCGCCATCGACCTTCCGAATTATGATGTCACCTCTTTCAATTACACAGAAAAATCCTCCAAACTGCCATCCATCAAGGAAGAGCTCCGACTGGTGGCAGCCGATTATGCTCAATTTACGGGTAAGCGACTTTTTCTTACTCCCAATATCATAAACCGGTGGTCACATAAACTGAATAGCGATTCCGCCCGGAAATATAGCCTGGAGCTAACAGCTGAACGGATAGAAGTGGATACCGTAGAGATCACCATTCCGGAGGGTTATACGATCGAGCGGCAGCCACGGCCCGAGGATATAAAAACTGTTTTCGGTTCCTACCGGTCCTCTTTACATTTTTCCGGTAACAGGATCCTCTATACCAGGAGGCTGGAACTGAACCGGGGTAAATTTTCAGCCGCTCAGTATAAAGAGCTGGTGGAATTTTATGAAAACCTCTACAAAGCCGATCATTCCAGGCTGGTGTTGGTAAAACCTGCCAGCTAAATAATGTCTTCCGCTGGAAATAACTCCCCCTGTTGAAACATTTTTGAGTCCTTTGAGCCCATTCAAATGGCTTATTACGACCCTAATAAACTGTATTTGAATAGCTGATTACGTAGGATAAACGAAGGATTAACAAAGGATATATGTTGGATTATTTTATTATATTGCTTTTAAAATTCAACTTATGGCCAGGGTAGACAGGAATATGCTCGTCCGGTTTTACCGGGGTGCAATTGGTAAATCCATCGTATTGCGGGTGCGCAAAGGCAAGACCTTTGCCAGCAAATTCCCCGACATGAGCAAGGTGGTGCGCTCCCCCGACCAGAAAGCCTATAACAACCTGTTCGGGGAAGCCGTGGTGTACGCTAAATCTGTGTTGCAGGACCCGAAGGCAAAGGCAGATCTGTTAGCCCGCATGCAGGCCAGTAAGAAGCTGAAGGACCGTAACCCGTTGAATTTGCTGGTTTCGGAGTTCCTGAAAGAGCAGTCCGCGGCCTTCACCCAAAAAGCAGCCATCCAGCAGGTGGCCCGCTACCGCGAGAAGTACCCTTTATCCGACCGCCAGGCTACCGCACTGGCTTATATCATCCGCTTCGGCGAGCTCAACAATTCCCTCTTCCAGCAGATCAACCGGGTGTCAAAACCTACCGCAACCCGCGACCTGGCAGACCTGGTATCGAAAGGGGTTCTGCGCTGCTCCGGAAAAGGTCCGGCTACCTCCTATACCCTGCTGGATACCCTGCAGCCACCTGCCGGAAATACGGCTGAATCGGATCAGATTGCCTGAAAATAGGCTCAAATGAATCAATAATGGGCTCAAATTTGTAGTAATGGGCTCAGACCTGGAGGATTGGGTTCAAGCTCCAGCCTCCTGCCCCCATAATAGTACTCACAGGGCCTCCTCGATAGCCTGGCGGATCTCTTCAAATACGGTCCTTTTCTGGTCCGGGCTCTCTCCCTTGGTAAAAATGATGGCCGCATACCCTTTACCGCGATGGATCCAGGGCCAGGTGCCGCTGATACCAGGAGCGTTTACCAACACACCATTGCCCTGCGCATCTTTTTCTTCCAGCCAGCATCCCAGTCCATAGGCGTTGCCTTGCGAAAGGGGCGAAGTGTAGACGATTTTAGCATCTGCAGCCTGCATCCGGAGGATTTCGTTTACGGACTTCTCCGTTAAAACCTGCTTTCCATTGAACTGCCCTTTGTTGAGCAGCATGGTCAGGAATTTGATATAATCTTCTGCGGTAGACTTTCCGCCGGCAGAGGGGTTCTCGGCATAGGCATCATCGCTCATGAAATTGGTACGCTTCAATCCCAGTGGCCGGCTGATCCTTTCTCGTACAAGTCGGTCAAAATTCTTTTTGCTGATAACTTCCAGCGCATACCCGGCAATGTTAGGCCCAATATTTCCATAATAAAACTGGGTACCCTGTTTCGCTTTCAGGTTCCTGTCCTTTGCAATGGCACTGACTTCTTCTTCCAGGGAGTTGTATTTCTTCCTTTTGGTAGCCGACCGGAAAACCGGCAGGTCGGCTTCAATACCAGTGGTATGGGTCAGGCAATGGCGCAGCGTAATATATCCTTTGCTGTAACTTTCCAATGCGGGTATAATATCGCCCAGCCGGTCATCCAACGATATCTTTCCTTCTTCCACAAAGGTCATCACCAGCGCGGCAGTGATCCACTGGCTGGCTGCACCGATGTTTTCCATCTGGGGAGTCCGCATTTCTCCAAACTCACGTTTATAGATATCCTTTCCGTCCTTGTTCACGATCACCACAAAATCATTACCAAGGTCTTTGCTGTGTTTTTCCAAAACGGTGGTAACAGCAGGAATATCCACCAGTCCGGCACGTAGTTTAATTGGCTTCTGCGCCACCAGGTTACTGGTGGCAATACTGAGTAGCAGGATAGCGGCTCCGCGGGTAATCTTTTTCATAATACGGCTTATTTCAGGGTAAAAATAAGCGTTAGGCCTGAAATATTTTCAGGAAGACAACGGGTTACCTGCTGTAGCGTCAGTACGTATGGGGAAATTCTGCCATAGTTGCCGGTTTGATGGAGTTGGATTGTGGTTTGATGATTGAATAACTACAGAAATAATAATACCTACTTATGAACCTGAATAATTTTACCATCAAGGCATCTGAAGTGATCCAGCAATCGCAGCAGATCGCCTATAATCACCAGCATGCCAATATAGAAACGGAGCACCTGCTCAGGGCCCTGCTGGAACAGCAGGATAGTCCCGTTGCCTACCTGTTGAAAAAGAACGCCGTTAATATCAACCAGCTGGAAACCCAGTTGGAGCAACAGTTGAATAAATTACCAGCAGTAGCATCCGGGGCGGAACCTGCCCAGTCTATCAGCCGGGATGCCAACAATGTGGTTTTACGGGCGGGAGCTGTACTCAAATCATTTGGTGATGAGTTCGTAACTCCCGAACACCTGTTACTGGCGATCCAGCAAGGAAACGATTCCACCGCCAAACTTTTGAAAGATGCGGGACTTACCGAAAAGGGACTGATTGCTTCGATCAAGGAGTTGCGAAAAGGTGATACCATCACCTCACAAACTCAGGAAACACAGTTTAATACCCTGAACAAATATGCAAAGAATTTGAACGAGCTTGCCAGGAACGGTAAGCTGGACCCGGTTATTGGCCGTGATGAAGAGATACGGCGCACCTTGCATATCCTCACACGCCGTAGTAAGAACAACCCCATCCTGGTAGGTGAACCGGGTGTTGGTAAAACTGCTATCGCGGAAGGCCTGGCCATGCGCATAGTAAACGGCGATGTACCGGAAAACCTGAAAAGTAAGATCATTTTCGCCCTTGACATGGGCCAGCTGATAGCGGGTGCGAAATATAAGGGTGAGTTTGAAGAAAGGCTGAAAGGAGTGGTGAACGAAGTGGCCAAGAGTGATGGGGAGATCATCCTGTTCATTGACGAGATCCATACCCTGATTGGTGCGGGTGGAGGGGAAGGTGCCATGGATGCCGCTAATATCCTGAAGCCGGCACTGGCCAGGGGTGAACTGCGGGCTATTGGAGCCACCACGCTGAACGAATACCAGAAATATTTCGAGAAAGATAAAGCCCTGGAGCGTCGCTTCCAGAAAGTGATGATCGACGAGCCTTCCGAAGAAGACGCCATTTCCATATTAAGGGGTATTAAGGACCGTTATGAAACCCACCACCATGTGAGGATCAAGGACGAAGCCATTATTGCTGCGGTGGAGTTATCGCACCGCTATATCACGGATCGTTTTCTGCCGGACAAGGCGATCGACTTAATCGACGAAAGCGCTGCCAAATTAAGGTTGGAAATGAATTCCATGCCCGAGGAACTGGACAAGCTGGAGCGCCAGATCCGCCAGCTGGAAATTGAGCGGGAAGCCATCAAGCGGGAAAATGACGAAGAAAAACTGAAGGACCTGAATATAGAAATCGGTAACCTCTCGGTTTCCCGTGATACCCTCCGATCCAAGTGGAAGCAGGAAAAGGATATGGTGGAAAAGGTTCAAACGGCAAAAGCAGCCATTGAGGAATTAAAGCTGGAAGCCGAAAGGGCCGAACGAAATGGAGATTATGGCAGGGTGGCTGAGATCCGTTACGGCAAGATTCAGGAGCAGGAAAAGATCATTCAGGACCTGAGTCTTGAAT
>CBFGLD010000089.1:0-10736 GCA_965649495.1 uncultured Flavihumibacter sp.
ATAGGGTACGGATTAAAAACGGGCCAGGGTTTCTACCCAGGCCCAACTTTTTTTTAGCCCATACCCCTTCACTTCAATGATATTTTTCCTTAATTTATTTCTGCCTGTCCACCCGCAACGTATTCATGTTGATCGATTCAAATATATATCCCTGCTTACTGAAATGCTCCAGGGTCAACGGTAAGATCTTGTTCAAACGATCCCACGCTTTTTCACTGTCGTGGTATACGATAACCGCTCCCGGCTTCACATTTTCTTCGATCAGTTTCCACTGCTGCTGAACGGTGCGGCTGGCATCAAAATCTCCCGACAGCACACTCCACATCACGATCTCGAAACCCGCTTCGCGCAACTGCTTCCCCTGAAAGCGCGTGAGCCTGCCATAGGGCGGGCGGAACAGCTTGCTGTCGATATAGCCTTTCGCTTCTTTTATATCCTGGAAATATTCCCGGTCACTCACCTTCCAGCCGTTGACATGTTGCATGGTGTGGTTGCCCACGGTATGCCCCTCCTCCAGTATCCGCGCGTATACCGCGGGATATTTCCGCACATTATTACCGATGCAGAAAAAGGTGGCTTTCGCATCATAGGCCTTCAGCTGCCCCAGCACCCAGGGTGTGATCTCGGGGTGCGGACCGTCGTCAAAACTGAGGTAGATCATTTTTCCGGTTGCCGACACCTGCCAGTGCCAGCGCGGGTACAGCAGTTGCAGCAGTTTGTTGGCGGTGGACCAGTAATACATCCGGTAAAGATAGTATCCGCCGCAGACCTATCTTTGCCGCATGGCTAAAAAAGTTCGTGTCAGATTTGCCCCCAGTCCCACCGGCGGACTCCACCTGGGTGGCGTACGTACCGTTTTGTATAATTATCTCTTTGCCCGCCACCACGGGGGCGATTTCGTGCTGCGGATCGAAGATACCGACCAGAACCGATTTGTTCCGGGTGCGGAGGAGTATATCCTCGAATGCCTGCGCTGGTGCGGCATGGAGCCCGATGAAAGTCCCGCCACTGGCGGCCCCTACGGACCCTACCGCCAGAGCGAACGCAAAGCTTCCTACCGTGAGTATGCGGAACAGCTGGTGGCTGCCGGCCATGCCTACTATGCCTTCGATACCCCGCAGGAGCTGGAAGAGATGCGAACAGCCTTCAAGACTGCTGAGAACCCCTCCCCGCAATACGATCACCACCTGCGCGGACAGATGCGCAACTCCCTCACCCTGGGTGAAGAGGAAGTGACCCGCCTGCTGCACGAAGGCCACCCTTACGTGATCCGCATCCGGATGCCCGAGAACGAAACCATCAGCTTCACCGATATGATCCGCGGCGAAGTGAGTTTTAATACCGGCAGCTCCGACGATAAAGTGCTGCTCAAGAACGACGGCATGCCCACCTACCACCTGGCCGTGGTGGTAGACGACCACGCCATGCAGATCACCCACGCCTTCAGGGGCGAAGAGTGGCTGCCTAGCGCCCCGGTGCACCTCCTGCTCTGGAAACAACTGGGATGGGAAACCGAAATGCCCCAGTGGGCTCACCTGCCGCTGATCCTCAAGCCCGACGGCAACGGCAAGCTGAGCAAGCGCGACGGCGACCGCCTTGGCTTCCCGGTTTTTGCCATGAACTGGACCGACCCCCGCACCAACGAATTCACCCAGGGCTTCCGCGAAAGGGGTTTCCTCCCCGAAGCTTTCGTGAACATGCTGGCCCTGCTGGGATGGAACGACGGCACTGGACAGGAACTCTTCAGCATGGAAGAGCTGATCCAACAGTTCAGCATGGACCGCGTGCACAAGGGAGGCGCCAAATTTGATTTCGAGAAAGCGAAGTGGTTCAACCACGAGTGGATCAAACGCTCTTCCGAAGAGCGCTTACTGCCCGACGTGAGAGTGGTACTGGAGCGTGCGGGGATTACGGCTGCAGATGATAGTTATATCAAAAAAGTGATCGGGATGGTGAAAGAGCGCTGCACCCTGCTGGGCGATTTCGCGGAGCAGTCGAGGTTCTTTTTTGTGGCACCCGAAGTACACGACCTGGATGCCATCCGCGCTAAGTGGAACGGCGATAAGGAGAATTTCTTTGCAGAACTGCAGGGGGTATTGCGCGACCTGGAAGACTGGTCGGCCCCGGCCATAGAAGCCGCCTTCAAGGAGCTGGCTATGGCACGCAGCATCAAAGTAGGCGAGCTGCAACTGCCCTTCCGCATAATGCTGGTAGGGGGTAAGTTTGGCCCCGCGGTCTTTGATATCGCCGCAGCTATTGGTAAGGAAGATACCTTACAAAGGATCGCGGCACTGCCGGCTGTGGAGTGAGTTTTACCCCAGCGATTGCATCACGTCTACTATTGGCTTCCAGCGACTGGTAAACAGTTCTTCGAGTAGCTGTTTATCAGCCGCTTCCAGCTGCACGATACCACTGGTATTGTCGTGCGCATGCGCCGCAGTGCGGATACCCGGAATAACAGTACTGACAGCGGGGTAAGACAGGATAAAACTCAGTGCCAGTCCCGTTTGCGTGGTGCCGTAGCGCTCGCAGAGCGGCCAGACCTGCTGCTCCAGGATGTCCAGCGCATCACTCAACACTGCGGCGTTGAGCCGGAAGCTGCGGTGATCGTCGGCACTGAAGGAGGTGTTGCGGGTAAACTTACCCGTTAGCAGTCCGAACTGCAGGGGCATACGGGCGATGACACCGAAGCCGTTGGCATGCGCCAGCTCCATAACAGGCAGGGCCACCTGGTTCACCAGGTTAAAGACCAGCTGGAAACCGGCGCCTTTGTGGTGCCGGATAAGAAATTCGGCTTCTGGTGCGGGCTCAAAACTGTTGAGAGACAACCCCCAGTAGCGGATCTTACCCTCCTGCTGCAGTTCTTCCATGGCGCGGATGCAATCTCCCTGGAGCAGGTGGGGCATGCGGGCCGAGTGCAGCTGGTAATAGTCGATACAGTCGCGGTTCAGTCGCCCCAGGCTGGCGTGGCAGGCTTGCTTGATATAATCCCGGGAATAATCCAGGACGATCTTACCATCGATATCGCGGTGCCCCACTTTGGTGGCGATGAGCGCCTGGCTGTTGCCCTCCAGTACCTTTCCGAGCAGGGCTTCACTATGCCCCAGGCCGTAGAAATCGGCCGTATCAAAAAAGTTGATGCCGCGGCCCAGCGCGGCGTGGATGGCCTGGGTGGAGACCTCATCGTTGGCCGCCCCCCATCCGATGGGTGTATCGCCCACCATGGCATTGCCGCCAATGGCCCAGGCGCCAAAGCCGATTTCACTGACGAGCAGGGAGGTAGTTCCGAAGGTGCGGTAGTTCATGCAGCGTAATTTACACTCTTCTTTTGAAGCAAATATGCCAGGAAATAGAAAACCAACAGAATGAAAGCCAGGTCCTGCCCCGTCATGTCCTTAATGTTGGATCCAAGAATAATATCCGATACTGGTTTAGCTACCAGGGCAATTAGGGTAACAATAAAAGCAAAGGCGATGGCTTTGAGCCGTATTAACATGCTTTGCCCACTCTCCACTTTATTTCGGGCCCAGGCAATAAACAGCATACCCAAAACCAGGTTGTTCATCGCGATCAGCTTAAAGGTTGCTCTTTGTGAAGCTTCCAGGTGAACATTGGTGAACTTCAGAAATAGAAAAGACAGAAAAGTCACCAGAATTAAAGCGAACCCAATTGCTTTAAAATAGGACGGAAAGAGGGGTATGGTGATTTGCCTGGTAGCAGTTGAATTTTGAGAAATACTTTCCATTATAGTTGGTTTTATTTATCCTGTGGCATTATTTTGAAGGTCTTTTGTCAAGGAATTTTTCAATCATAGGAACTACGAGCTGGCTTTCTTTAAAATCGGGTGTTATTGTTGTAACCTCTCCAATATATTCTCCATGCCCACCTGGAATTATTGCTAATTCGGAGTTGTGAATTTGTCTATGAAGTTCAATTGCATGTTCTGGTGTAATGATGTCTTTGTCGCCAATAATGATTAAGGTTGGTGCTTTGATAGCTTTTATCTGTTCATCGGGGATATCTTTGAAATGAATCATTCTATTTACATCTCTGTCATGCATAACTTGTAAACCATTTGTGTCTGCGGAAACTCTTTTATAACCCTCTTTTAATTGTTCGGGCATATTCTCCAGTGTGGCTTGCGACATAAATTCCCAAAACCAATCAGGGACTCCGTTTCGTTTGGCAAGCGCTGAAGCTAAGATCATTTTGTCAAGTAATTCAGCGTGTCGGATAGCGATTTGTAATGCAGTTGTACCACCGTTGCTGAAACCAAAAAAATCTGCTTTGCTAATGTTTAAGTTTTGGAGAAGGGTAGCAATGTCGTCAGCGTCTTGTTCAAAAGTTAGATTGACGTTGCTGTCATTTGTCCGTCCGTGTGCCTGAAGTTCAACAGCAATTACCTTTCTGCTTTTGGCAAGTAATGGAATGATTTTTTCAAAGTTTGTCTGAATGGTTGATCCGCCACCGTGAATTAAAACAAGTGGTTTTCCGTGTCCATAAATTTCATAATACATTTTCAGGCCATTCACTTCGGAATAGCCATTTTTAAAAGACAAGCTATCGCTTGTTGTATTCATGATTTTTTATTTGTATTTCCAGTTTTGTTATTGCAAGAAGCCAATGTTAAAATGGCCAACGCCAAATAAATAATTGACTGTTTCATTTATTGTTACTTTCCCGTAAAGTTGTTTGCCCTATAACTGATAAGGAGCAGGGGCTTGACAACGTGGCTGAAGTCCAGGTTACTGTTAATATGGCAATGTACAACAACTAATAGGTAATTTTCCCACCCACCGGTTACCTCCTTTTCCAAACTTGCTTTATCTTGAACCATGCATCCCACTTTCCTGCGATGGAAGGTCATCCTTCCGCTGGCTGTTATCAAACTGCTGCTGCCCTTTATTGGCATCCACGCCGCCTACGAACTGCAGCGTGATGAATACCTCTACTTCCAGCAGGGGCAACACCCCAGCTGGGGCTTTCTCGAAAACCCACCCCTGCTCTCCTGGATGGCGACAATTTCTTCGTGGATGGGTGGCAGTGAGTGGAGCATCAAAATCTGGCCCGCCCTGCTCGGCGTGGCCACCCTGCTCATGGCCTGCCTGCTCTGCGCGCGCTTCGGCGGCAAAGCATGGGCCCAGGCCGTTACTGCCCTGGTATTTCTGGTGGCCGCCTTCGGTCGCATCCATATCCTCTTCCAGCCCAACAGCATCGACGTTTTCGCGTGGACGGGCTGCATCCTGGCATTGGTGCTCTTCCAGCAAACACAGAAAAGCGCTTATTGGTGGCTGTTTGCCGCCTTCGCCGTCACCGGCTTCTACGGTAAGTACACCATGCTCTTCCTGCTGGCAGCCCTGGCCATCGGGTGGCTGCTGACCCCGCAGCGCCGGATATTCACCTCCCGCCATTTTTACCTGGCACTGGCAGCGGCTCTGCTGCTGGTATCTCCTAATATCTTCTGGCAGTACCAGCACAACTGGCCGCTGGTGCACCACATGCAGGAACTGCAGGAGACCCAGCTCCGCTTTCTGAGCCCGCTGACCTTCCTGGTGGAACAGGTCCTTTTCCTGTTGCCCTTCCTTCCGGTATGGGTGGCCGCACTTGCCTGGTGCCTCGTCAACCCCTCCTGGCGATGGCTGGGCATCACCTACCTGGCACTGCTCACCCTGCTGCTGCTGGGCGGCGCCAAAGGGTATTACGCCCTCGGCATCTACCCGCCGCTCATCGCCGCCGGGGCGGCTTTCTGGCAACCCCGCTCGGTGAACCGTAAATGGCTGCAACCCGCCCTTATGGCTTTTATCATCCTGCTGGCCCTGCCCCTGCTGCCCATCCTTTACCCCTTTTCACCGCCGCAGCAGATGGCTTCTCTCTTCCGGAAAATGCAGTTCCGGCAAACGGGACTTCTGCGCTGGGAGGACCAGGAGGACCACCCCCTGCCACAGGATTATGCCGACATGATCGGCTGGAAAGAACTCAGTGATAAAGCCGAACGGGTCTTCCTGTCCCTCCCCGACTCCGTCCGCCGGCAGACCGTGGTCTTCTGCCGCCACTACGGCCAGGCGGGCGCCCTGAAGTTCTACGGCCGCGATCCCCTGTTCCGCGAGCGGACCTTCACCGACAACGGCAGCTTCCTGCTGTGGATCCCGCGCGACCTCTCCTTCCGCCACCTGCTCTTCGTGGGCCGCAACATGCCGGGTGCCGACGACGAGGTCTTTAACCATTTTGCATCGCGGCAGGTGCTGGACTCGGTGACCAACCCCTTATCCCGGCAGCTCGGTGATAAGGTGATCCTGTTCAAAGATGCCGACGGCAGCGCAGCCGCCCTGGCACGGGAGGGACTGGCGGAGGAGCGCCGCCGCTTCAGCAGGAAGGAATGATCCCTTATCTTTGCCCTGCCATATGAATACAATCAACAGACCCATACGCGTGCTGGTGGCTAAAGTGGGCCTCGACGGCCAGGACCGCGGGGCTAAGGTCATCGCCTCGGCCCTCCGGGATGCCGGCATGGAAGTGATCTATACCGGCCTCCGCCAAACGCCCGAAATGGTGGTCAACGCCGCCCTCCAGGAAGATGTGGACGCCATCGGCATCAGCATCCTCAGCGGCGCCCACATGACCGTGTTCCCCAAGCTGCTGCAACTGATGAAAGAGAAAAAACTGGACGACGTGCTGCTCACCGGCGGCGGCATCATCCCCGAAGACGATATGAAGAAACTAACGGAGATGGGTGTGGGCAAACTCTTCGCACCGGGTACCACCACCACCGATATCGCCGGCTATATCACCGACTGGGTGAAATCCCACCGGCAGTTCTGATCCCCAAATAGTATTACCATGTACCAGACCATTCTTACCGACCTGCAAAACGGCATTTTCACGGTAACCATTAACCGTCCGGATAAACTGAATGCCCTGAACCGCACCGTTATTGAAGAGCTGGCCGAAGCCATCGGCACCATCTGGGATAACCCCGACGTGAAGGGCGCCATCCTCACCGGTGCGGGCCCCAAGAGTTTTGTGGCCGGCGCCGATATCAGCGAGTTCCTGGAGCTGGACGGCTACGGCGGTATGGAGCTGGCCAAACGCGGGCAGGACATGGTCTTCAACCGCATCGAACATTGTCCCAAGCCCATCCTGGCCGCCGTGAACGGTTTTGCGCTGGGGGGTGGCTGTGAGCTGGCCATGGCCTGCCACTTCCGGCTGGCCTCCGACAATGCCCGCTTCGGGCAGCCGGAAGTGAACCTGGGACTGGTGCCCGGTTACGGCGGCACGCAGCGGCTGACCCAGCTGGTGGGTAAGGGCAAGGCCATGGAGCTGATGATGACCGGCGCCCTGCTCAACGCCGCCGAAGCCCTGCAACTGGGGCTCGTCAACCACGTGACCCCTCCCGAGGAACTGCTGCCCCGCACGGTAGCCCTGCTGCAGGGCATCCTCACCAAAGCGCCGGTAGCCATCAGCAAGGTCATCGAGCTGACTAACCTGGCCGCCCTCGGCGACCCGGATGGATTATCGAAAGAGATCAGCGCCTTCGGGCAGTTATTTGATACCCAGGATGCCAAAGAGGGCGCCCGGGCTTTCCTGGAAAAGCGGTCGCCCGTTTTTACCGGCAGCTAAGGGTGGCCGCGGGAAGCAGAAACTGATAAATATCATGCCGCATCCGCCCGATCGGGTTTACCTTTGCGGCCTAATCTAAACCAACCTCATATGGAGTACAGAATAGAAAAGGACACCATGGGCGAAGTGCAGGTGCCGGTGGATGCCATCTACGGCGCACAGACACAACGCAGTATCGAGAACTTCAAGATTGCGCAAGACACCAATAAGATGCCGAAGGAGATCATCCGGGCATTTGCCTACCTGAAGAAAGCCGCCGCCCTCACCAACCTGGAAGCAGGTGTGCTTTCCCGTGAGAAGTGCGACCTCATCGGGCAGGTCTGCGACGAGATCCTGGAAGGCAAGCTGGACGCCTATTTCCCGCTGGTGGTATGGCAGACCGGCTCCGGCACGCAGAGCAATATGAACGTGAACGAAGTGGTGGCCTACCGCGGTCACCTGCTGAAAGGCGGGCAACTGGGCGACAAGGAAAAGTTCCTGCACCCCAACGACGACGTTAATAAGTCGCAGAGCAGCAACGACACCTTCCCCACAGCCATGCACATTGCCGCCTACAAAATGCTGGTGGAGACCACCATTCCGGGCATTGAAAAGCTGCGGAACACCCTGGCGGAAAAGAGCCGGCAGTTCATGCAGGTGGTGAAGATCGGGCGTACCCATTTCATGGATGCCACCCCGCTGACGGTGGGACAGGAATTCAGCGGGTACGTATCGCAGTTAGATCACGGACTCAGGGCCATCCGCAATACCCTGGCGCATCTCTCCGAGCTGGCGCTGGGCGGCACCGCGGTGGGAACGGGCATCAACACCCCCGAGAACTACGACGTGAATGTGGCAAAGCATATTGCGGCGCTGACGGGACTCCCCTTTGTTACCGCCGAAAACAAGTTTGAAGCGCTGGCCGCGCACGATGCCATCGTGGAAGCACACGGGGCCCTCAAGACCGTGGCCGTCAGCCTGATGAAGATCGCCAACGATATCCGGATGCTGTCCAGCGGACCACGGTCGGGTATAGGCGAACTTTTCATACCCGATAACGAACCGGGATCCTCCATCATGCCCGGCAAGGTGAACCCCACCCAGTGCGAGGCGCTGACCATGATTTCCGCGCAGGTAATGGGCAACGACGTGGCCATCAATATCGGCGGTGCCACCGGGCATTTTGAGCTGAACGTCTTCAAGCCGATGATGATCTATAATTTCCTGCACAGCGCCAGGCTGATCGGCGAAGGCTGCGTGAGCTTCAACGACAAGTGCGCCGTGGGCATTGAGCCCATCGAGGCTAATATCAAAAAGCACGTGGACAATTCACTGATGCTGGTGACCGCGCTGAATACCAAGATCGGGTACTATAAAGCGGCCGAGATCGCCCAAAAAGCGCATAAGGAAGGCACCACCCTCAAGGAGATGGCGGTGCGGCTGGGCTACCTGACCCCCGAGGAATTTGACCAGTGGGTGATACCCTCCCAAATGGTGGGAAAACTGGGCTAAGGGTAAACCATCAGTTGATACACAATTCTTTAGGTGGGCAGCAATAAGCTTCCCTCCTTTTTCGTTATGAGCGCATTAAAACGAATTTATGTTCTGTTTTGGTCCGTGCCTTATATTCTGACTGACGACCAATATCCCCTGAAAAACCAAAGGCATTTGGTTAAAGGAAATGTTGTCTATTTGAAATATAGGGTTTTAGTGCCCCCGCTTTTCCAGGCGGGGGCTTTTTTTTGATGCGGGTTGAGCTTCTGTGGATAGGGGGTTTAGGGGGTTTAGGCCTTAAACCGGGTGGAAAAAATTTGTTGCATTTGTATTATCCTTGGGTTATCCTTGGGTATTATTTGGGTTTTACCAGGCTTTTTAATGCTTAAAACCTAAGATTACCTAATTTTTAATCTTTATATATCCAATAATACTCCTTATTTTAGAGAACAAAGTTTCACACTTATGGCTATCTCGAAAAACATCTTGTTGAGGCAGGCATCCGGCCGGATCGGAACGGATATGGTCCTGAAACAGTACGGCGACAAGACCGTGATCTGCCGCTACCCCGATATGAGCCAGCGGGTGCTGAGTGAAAAGCAGTTGGAGAACAACCAGCGTATGGAGAATGCCAACAGTTACGCGAAAGATATCATCAATGACCCGGTGCGGCGGGATGCTGCGCAGGTTCGGCTGGATGTGACGCGGAAAAAACTGTACACCTCGCTGGTGCGCGAGTATTTTGCCCTGGCCAGGGCGGGGGATGGGGCGGAATAACGTCCGGACGTTTTACGAATATAACGTTCGGACGTCCTCCGGACACATGTCCGGACGTTATTTCGGGTCATTTCGGGTCCTTTCAGGTCTCAATCAATGGTCGCGGTGAAACTGCCCTCGGTGATGGTCTTGTCCACCCCGTTCTGTTTGACGGTGCCGGAAAACGTGCCGGCTACGGAGGTGGTACTGAATTGTGTGATGCGGACCGTAAAAGCGGTTCCGGAAGGATCCGACTCGTATTTGAAGAACCCGTTCTCCAGGAAGAACATGGCCGACAGCGGCGAGGGATAGGTACCGGTGCCGATGGGCTCACCGGCTACCAGCAGGGCCAGCACCCCGCCTTCACTGCCCTGGGTGGCCGTTCCCTCGATGGTCAGCACTTGCGCCGTTCCCACCGTCTCCAGAAAGGCCGTATCCACCACCCCTTTGTACTCGGTACCCCCTTCCACAAAACGGAATTGATTGTCCTGGTTGATGGGTGCCGGAACTTCTTCCAGGCTTTCTTCCTTGGAACAGGCGCTTACACTGAGAACCAGGATCGCCAGCAGGGGCCAGAGCAGTTTTTTATACATACCATTCATTTTAGGATCAGAGTACCTGCACGTCGTCGTTCACGCGGGTATTGGTTTCGATGGTCTTGCGGGTGGTATCGGCTTCGGGCTCCAGGAACCGCTTCTGGAATACCAGCAGCGCGATCACTCCCACAGAAATGGACGCATCGGCCAGGTTGAAAACGGGACTGAAAAACTCAAACTCATCCCCGCCCACAAAGGGAAACCAGTCGGGGTAATGGGTCCGGATGATCGGGAAATAGAACATGTCCACCACTTTACCGTGTAAAAATCCCGCATAACCCTGTTCCGGGAACA
>CBFGLD010000090.1:0-10586 GCA_965649495.1 uncultured Flavihumibacter sp.
ATCTCTTCCTGGACTGCTGCCAAAGCCAGCTCCCGCTCTATTTCCAGTTTGATTTCTGTCCGGATGGCTTCAATGGTGGTATAGGTGGTGACATTCTCTGCCACCAGCCACTCTTCGAAATTCTTTAGCGGGTCCCGGGATGCCCACTCCTCAAACAATTGCGGGGGAACGTATTTCGTTCCACTGGCCTCCTCATGCCCGCGCATCCGGAAGGTCATACACTCCACCAGGTAGGGCTTCTGCTCCCGGATACAGTATTCCCGAACCCCCTTGATCGTGTCGTATACCTCCAACAGGTTATTGCCGTCGATACGAACACCCTCCATCCCATAACCGCGGGCCCGGCTTACCAGGCTCTCGCACCGGTACTGTTCATTCACCGGGGTGCTGAGTCCATACCCGTTGTTCTCTATAATAAAGATTACCGGCAGGTCCCACACCGCAGCCACATTCAACGCTTCATGAAAATCCCCTTCACTCGTTCCGCCATCTCCCGTAAAGGCAATGCTGGCTTTTTTCTTACCCCCAAGCTTATACGAAAGTGCTACACCATCCGCAATCGCCAGCTGCGGCCCCAGGTGAGAGATCATACCGCAAATATGGTGTTCGCTGGTCCCGAAATGGAAGCTGCGCTCACGCCCCTTGCTGTACCCGTCCTTATTACCCTGCCATTGCCGGAATAATCTGGATAAGGGCATATTCCTCGTGGTAAAGACTCCCAGGTTGCGGTGCAGGGGCATCATCCATTCATCAGCATCCATGGCAAGCGTGGCGCCTACCGAAATCGCTTCCTGCCCGATGCCGCTGAACCATTTGCTGATCTTGCCCTGGCGCAATAATACCAGCATCTTTTCTTCGATCAGGCGGGGCCTTAAAAGACTGCGGTAAAAATGCAATAGGGTGTCGTTACTCAGGTCTTTTCTATCGAAATACATAATGCGGTCATTCTTTTTTACTGGCGGTGTTTATCAGAGAGGTCGTCACAGAAAGGACAATGCTGAATAACAATGCTGTCCAGAATCCCTCGGTATGAAATCCGTCCACCAGCTTATCCGCCAGCAGGATGATCAGCGCGTTGATGACCAGCAGGAATAACCCCAGTGTTATAATGGTTATGGGCAAGGTGAACAATACCAGCAAAGGCTTCACCAGCGTGTTGAGGATGGCCAGTACTATGGCTAATATCAGGGCCGTAACAAAGGAGTCAATGGTTATACCCGGCAACAGGTACGATAAACCGAATGCTACTATCGCCGTGATCAGCAATCGCATTAAAAAGTTCATAGTGATTGTTTTCTGTAAGATAATGATTTTAGGTGTCTGACACATGTTCGAAGGACGTTCGGACACAATGTTCGGACACCCTACGACACCTGAAATCCCACCTACTATCCGGCTAAAAATGGGCAAGCTCCCCCGTATAAGATATCCCCTGGCGACTCACCGAGGTTATGCGAAGGTCCGCCGCCCCATTGGGAAAGACCGTAAGGTAAACATCCTGGATATCATGGGCATCTTCTGGCTTTATATGGATCGTCTTGCGTCCCTTCCTGTCCTCCGTACTGGTATAACTGAACCGCTCCGAACGGAATTTCATGCCCACATCCGAACTGCCAATTGGTGCATTATAGGCCCTGCCAAAATACGGCAGGTCGGCTTCCACCAGGCTCTTGCTGACTTTTAGGGTATAGGTCCCCGTAATAACACGCGACCTGGCTCCCTGTGGCTGTACAAACCGGGCATTGAAGCGGTACTCCTGTGATGCCAGCAATTCACTCACCTCCGCTTCTGATAAAGTAGACGACACCTGCTGAGAAGGCGAACAGGCCACCAAAAAAATCACGAGCATTAACATACCCGACGCGATGAACTTTTTCATATGCTGCTATTTAAAATAAAAACAGTCGCACACCCCCGATGGTTTTCCCGATCTACACCACTACCAATTCATAAAAATCTTCCGGCCTCAGGTACTTCTCCGCCAGCACCTGTAACTCCTCCGCCGGGATCTGTTTGATCGTGGAGATCGTTTTATAGAAGAAACTTTCATCCAGGCCGTTCAGGATGATATTTTTCCAGCGGCCAATGATATGGAAGGGCCCATCAAGATCCCCTAAAATCGTTCCCATCAGGTAATTCCTTACCAGCAACAACTCCTCCTCATCCACCGGCTCTTGGCGTAACTGCTCCATCTCGTGGTACACCTCCGCAATGGTTGCCTCGGCAACATCACGGCCCGCCTCCGTACTGATCATCCACGCACTCTGCTGGATATGGTTCTGCAGGTAACTATAGATCCCATATGTATACCCCTTATCCTCCCGGATATTATTCATCAGGCGCGATCCAAAGAACCCTCCGAAGACCGCATTCAATACCTGCACCCCAAAAAAATCGGGATGGTGCCGGTTGGGAAAATGCCGCGCAAGGCGTATCGCCCCCTGCACCCCGTTGACATCATTCTGGATCCGGTATTTCTTCTCCAACGCCGGTACCACGGTATGCACCACCGGCAAAGTTTCATTACCATGAAGCGACAGGTCCCCGAAACTATTCTCCAGTAACTCAAAGATGTTATGCGGCAATTTTCCCGCCACAAAGACCATGCAGCGCCCACGTTTATAATAGGTTTCATAAAACTGCTGCAACGAAGAACGATCCAGCCCCGCAATATCCTCAAAGCGACTATACTTGCCATAGGGATGATCAAAGCCAAACAGGTATTCATCAATCAATCGGTTGGCAACAAAATCACCCTTTTTCAGGTTCACTTCCAGGCGCTGCCGGTTGTTCTGCTGGTACAACGCCAGCTCCTGCTCCGGGAAAACCGCGTCCGTCAGTAGCTCCCGCACCACAGGCAATAGTTTGTCCAGGTGTTTGGTCAGGCTGTGCAGGTTGATAGACGCAGTCTCATTATAACAGGCCCGGCTAAGCGTAGCACCGTAATAATCGAAATGCTCGTTTATCTCGAAGGCGGTCCGCTGGCTGGTACCATTCTTAAGCAGGAAATTAGTGGCCGGCGCTACCAGGTTTTTCTCCTCATACCAGTTACCCGCCCAAAAGACCCATTCCACCTGTATCACTTCTTCCGCCCCGGCATTTACAGCATATACTTCCACGCCGTTCTTCAGCACATATTTATCATAGGGCTTGAGTTTGAGGTCAAACTCAACCGCATCTTTTATAGGCGGCGCTATTTTTCGGTTTACCATCTTCTTTAAAGTATTGTTCTTAGCAAAATCCCGTTCCATTACCGCTTCGCCCGGTAATACAAAGTATGACTGTTCTCCTCCGCAAAGATCCTGCGGCTTTCCGCCAGGATAGCCTCCGCAGAAACCTGGTTATACTGCTCCAACTCCGTATTCATCAGGTTGGCATCTCCTAACAATTCATAATACGCCAGGCTGGCCGCACGGTTCATCACCGACATGTCCTCAAAGGCCATGGTGCTCTCCGTCCGGTTCTTCACCTTTTCCAGTTCAACAGTAGTAACACCGTCTGTCTGCAGCTTCACCAATTGCTCCATCACCGCCGCTTCCGCCTTCTCCAGGCTCACCCCCTTCACCAGTTTTCCATCAATGCAAAGCAACCCTGCATCCGTTGAACCAAAATGATAACAGTCGATATTTGTAAACAATTGCTGCTCCTTTACGAGGGATTGATACAAGCGCGAGGAAGCACCACTTCCCAGTATATCCGTAATGAGGTCCACCGCGTAATAACGCGAATCCATACGCGAAGGCATATGCCAGGTCTTTAAAAAGGCATCCACCGGAACCTCTGCAGTGATGTCCATCCGCCGCGCCTGCTGTTGCTCAGGCTCCAACGGCAGGTTACGCTCATACCGGGTTCCGGCAGGAATGTCACCAAACCACTTCACCGCCAGCTCATACACCTGTTCCGTTACGATATTGCCCGCCACCACCAGTATCGCGTTCGCGGGATTATAGTGCTTGAAAAAGAACCGCTTCACATCATCAAGACTGGCCTGCTCTATATGACTTAATTCTTTCCCGATCGTCATCCAGCGGTAGGGATGTTGCTCGTAAGCCATCTCCCGCATCTTGAACCACACATCCCCATAGGGCTTGTTGATATAGTGCTCCTTGAATTCCTCGCTCACCACCTTGCGCTGTACGTCCAGGCTCTTTTTGCTGAAAGCAAGGCTCAACATGCGATCACTCTCCAGCCAGAATGCCGTTTCAATATTGGCAGCCGGTAACTGGCAGTAATAATTGGTCAGGTCATTGGTGGTATAGGCATTGTTCTCCCCACCAGCCTTTTGCAACTCATCATCGTACTCCGGAATATTTACACTGCCGCCAAACATAAGGTGCTCAAATAAATGCGCAAACCCGGTGCGATCCGGATCCTCATCCCGCGCACCCACATCATATAATACATTCACCACGGCCATAGGAGTAGACGCATCTTCGTGCACCAGCACCCGTAAACCATTGGGTAAAACAAATCGTGAAAAATGGATCATAAATTGTCCCGCACCCTTTGCAGCGCGGACAGCAAAATTACAAGTCCCGAAGCCAATGCCGGCAAATAAGATTATTTCTTCTTTTTCTTCCGGCTCATGATGTTCCCCACCTTCATGTACAACTCCTCCAGGTCCCCATCCTTGCGCCGGATCACCAGGAACTTAAGTTTCACCCCCGGCTGTTGTAACATATTACGATACACCTGTATATTCCTCGACATATTGTTTTCTACCGCAATGATGATATCCCCCTCCCGGAAACCCGCCGCCTCCGCCGGCGAATCCTTCATGATATCCGTTACCGTCACCTGGCCATCAATATAATAGAATCCCAGCCCGGTATAGGCATAATCAAAGGGTTCCCGGTAATGCTTATTGGGCATCAGGTAGATGTCCCGCCGCTCGTAATTCAGGATCACATTGAAACGCCGCAGCAGGTCGTTGCCGATCAATCCGCCTAAATAGGGATAAGAGGTCACATTGAACTCGTCCTCAAATATAAACGTTGGCACCCGCCGGAAGCGGTAGGGCCCGATCCGGAACTCTTTCAGCGTGGTCAGCTTCATATAGGTCTTCCCTCCCAACCCCTCCGCCTGCGTGGTATAGATCCTTTTCCCCTTGCTGAAAACACTGCTATCCCCCACAAAATCCTCCGTCAGCAACAGGCAAAGTCCCGCTCCGGTATCAAAAAAGAAGCGCGATGTGATATCCCGCTCCTCCTTCATCCGGTTGGTGACCACCGGTATGGTGGCCAGTGTGGGCTTGATCAGGTACCCGCCCCGCGGGTATTTCATCGGCCCCTTGGTATACACGAATAACCGCGTGGTATCATAATCCACTTTGACAATATAACGCGATAGGAAACTATACCCGATAATGCCATCGATTCGCTCCCCGTACACACTGGCCAGGAGCTCGTAATCATTAATGTGGAAATTCAGCGAATCCACCTGTAAGCCAGGCAGGTATAATGTATGATTATTGGCAAACCGTACTTTTTTCAAGCCGGCGATCCCCCGGATGGTCCGGTCGCTGGCCTCGGTGGGGATCCTGAGCTGCTCCACCGTGGTGGAATCCAAAGAAATCCCGCCACTTCCCGTATCCAGGATGAAATTCAGGGAATCGGGATAGTTGTCCAGCTTGGCACGTAACATTACCACCCCCCCACTGTAAACACGGAAAGGGATACTGGTGATCAGTTGTGCCGGGGGTTGTGAAAAATACTCCTGCCCCGCGGCACTATGGGTCACGGTTAGGAGTAAAATAATGCGAATGGATATGGCAAGTAATAGTCGCACACTATGAATTTACAATCTTAAGTCGCTCCCCCGTAACCATTGGTCACAAATAATCCGGTAATAGATAGACAACAAAAGGACTAATTTTGTGGCCTCAATCACTGAAGCACCATGGAATTATCTGAGCTGTACCGCAAAGCCCTGAATTTTGAGTTCCTCTCCGTGGAAGAAGGCGTTCACCTTTTTCACCAGGCGCCCCTGACAGAACTGATGCACGTTGCTAATGAACTCAGGAAGATCCAGGTGCCGCACGGCAAGGTCACCTGGATCATTGACCGCAATATGAACACCACCAACGTCTGTATTGCCAATTGTAAGTTCTGTAATTTTTACCGGATCCCCGGCCATGCCGAAGCTTATATCACCGATATTGAAACCTATAAGGCCAAAATTGAAGAGACCTTCCGCTACGGGGGAGAACAATTACTGCTCCAGGGCGGCCACCACCCCGAACTGGGACTCAGCTACTACGTGGATCTCTTCAAACAACTGAAGCAGCTCTTCCCCAAACTGAAACTGCATGCGCTCGGGCCACCAGAAGTTGCCCATATCTCGAAGATCTCCGGCACTTCCCACCACGAAACCCTGAAGGCCCTGAAAGAAGCCGGCATGGATTCCCTGCCCGGTCCCGGCGCCGAGATCCTGATCGACCGCGTCCGCAGGCTGATCAGTAAAGGCAAATGTGGGGCCCAGGAATGGCTCGATATCATGCACGAAGCCCACAAACTGGACCTCACCACTTCCGCCACCATGATGTTCGGTCACGTGGAAACCATCGAAGAACGCATGGAACACCTGGCGAAACTGCGCGAAGTGCAAAGCCGCAAACCCGCACATGCCAAAGGTTTTCTCGCTTTCATACCCTGGACCTTCCAGGACGTGGATACCCTGCTGGCTCGCATCCGCGGCGTGCAGAACCTCACCACCGCGGAAGAATACATCCGCATGATCGCCATCAGCCGCATCATGCTCCCTAACGTCAAAAACATCCAGGCCAGCTGGCTGACCGTGGGCAAAGAAGTAGCCCAGCTCTGCCTGCACGCCGGTGCCAACGACTTCGGCAGCATCATGATCGAAGAAAATGTGGTCAGCGCTGCAGGTGCCCCTCACCGCTTCACCGCTAAAGGCATCCAGCAGGCTATCCGTGATGCCGGCTTTGAACCGCAACTCCGGAACCAGCAATACGAATTCCGGGATATGCCCGAAACCATCGAAGAACAGGTGATCACTTATTAAGCTCCCGCTACCGGTTTATTTATAACGCAGGTGCAGGGAAATAATATTCGAGTTCAACCCGTTGCTCCGGTCATAGCGCCCATAACGCAGCTCCAGCATATTGAAATGCTGCCAGCCAAACAACCCGCCCGGCGGCGATAACCGGATCCCCGCCCCGTAAAAATGGCTGTTGAATGCTGACAGGTCCGGGTTGCTGGTAAAATACTGCCCACCCGCTTTGTGCTGCCGGTAAGGTTGGTAATAATCCACCGCCGTCTGCCGGTAATACCGGTAAAAGGGACTCACCGAAAAGAATGGGTTGATCTTAACCACCGTCTCCAGACTCGCCGTATGCGCTTTCAATCCCCAGTCATCGAGGTAGTACCGGTAATAGGATCGCAGGATCAGCTTATCACCTGCGAAATAATTGGCTCTAACCCCCATGGGTACCTTAAAACGAGTCGACGGCAGCTTTTCCGCATGAACCACCCCATCCTCCGTATAAACCCGGTTGAAGGGCAGGGATAAAAAACCATCCTGCTGCACCAGGTCCACCAGGAATGCCATCTGTAACCGCTGGCTCAGGATCTGCGACCAGGATAATGCCACACTGTAACTGTTGCGCGCACTCCAGCCATCCTCCTGCACGGTGGGGTCACTACTGCCTCGCAACTCTATCGGATAGATCATCTTGATCTTGTCAAAATAGGCCTGCACCTTTCCATTGAACTCACCCATACGGTTAGCCGTCTTTTTGGCAACATGTGCGTTCACCCCGAAACTCAAATAATCGTATTCGGCCGACGTGGATAAGCCTACGCCGAATGCTGTTCCTTTTGTTTCATTCTCCCGGCTGAAGCTGAAAGAGGGATAGATCCGGTTATCCTTGTAAGATGCGGAACTGATCGTTTTAGGATCTATCTTATCCGAAGAAGCACTGGTGTAATTGTCGATCCCAACTTCGGCTGTCCATGTCTGTTTGCGGTACTTCCTGTCGTACCGGATCAGCTTGATATCAATGGTATTGGAAATGTCGGTTAGCTTTTGCGACCCGATACCCCCCGTCACCGCAGCCCGGTCTCCATCCTGCTGGTAATAACTGGACACCAGGTTCACTTCCTCCAGCTTTAATTTACGCGACTTATACGAACTGTCTGCCCCTCCCTGTTGTGAAAACGCGGCCAGCAGCCCCAGGTAAAGGCCAACGACCGTTAGACATATCTTTTTCATTTACTTGCTTGCTTGGTGATTCAGGGATCAGTTACAACCGCAGCCGCCGCCGGACTTGCCTGCATTGGCGCCGGATGCGCCTTCGCGGTACGACTGAAAACTTAATTCGGTTCGCTCGATCTTGCGATTCCCCAATACCATCTCCGCATCATTCAACCGGCTCTTCTGGTACTCCTTTACCACGCTGCAGCTGCTGGCGGAAATCAGGATCATCAGCAGCAGTACTGCTGGCATACTTCCTCGTTTCATATGAGTGTTATGTTTTTGGATGTGTATACAGTATTCGTTTCGTCTATGATGATACAGGCCATTTGGTGCAGCTGGTTGATCATATCCAGTCCGGCCCGGACGCCCATCACCATCACCGGCGTTGCCATGGCATCTGCTATCTCGGCAATGGGACTGATGATCGTAACGCTCCGGATTCCGGTAACGGGATAACCGGTCCGCGGATCAATGGTATGCGAATAGCGCTTACCCCCAATGGTTATATACTTCTCGTAATTGCCGGAGGTGGCTACCGACATGTCTGTTATGTTCATATAGGAAAATGGACTGCCCGAATGCTCCGGGTCCGCAATCCCAATGGTCCACGCTTCCCCATTCGGCTGGTATCCCCAGGTGGTAAGATCTCCGGAGGCATTTACAATGCCACTGCCTACACCCTGTTCCCGCAACACCTGCCTGGCCCTGTCGGCCGCATAGCCCTTTCCAATACCTCCAAACCCGATCCGCATCCCCTTCTCCTTAAGGAACACCGTTTGCCCGCTTTCGTCTAACTGGATATTCCGGTAATTGATCAGCTTCACCATCTCCCGCGCAGTTTCCGGGTCCGGAAGCGCTTTCAGGGAAACATCAAAGTTCCACAGGCTCTTGTCGATCGACCCATAACTGATATCAAACGCTCCTTGCGTAAGCGCTGAAATCCGCAGGGATCGCCGCACCAGTTCAAAAAACTCCTGGTCTACCTTCACCGGGGAAATGCCGGCATGGGCATTCACCTGGTTGGTCTGGCTGGAATTATCAAAAGTGGTGAGCAGCTTTTCTATCCGGCGGATCTCCGCTACCGCCAGCCCGATCAGGTATTCCGCTTTCACGGGATCCCGCTCCACGATACTGATTTCAAATCGGTTACCCATCAGCTTCAGGGACCTTCGCCAAAGGTCCTGTTCCACCATCCGGAAATGATCATCGGGCTGCAAGGCAGGACTCCTTTAACTGTGCCAAAAAATGATCAGCACCCGCTCCGGGAAACCCTTCCCAGGTCTTCAGTACCTTCCCTTCTGGTGATAGTAATAGGGTTAATGGAAAACTTCCCCTGGAATTGTATTGTTCCGCCAATTGGTCATTGTGGGTCTGTTGCTGGCGGGACAACTGGTTCTTCCGGGCGCGGGGAAAATCCGCGTTTACCAGCACCAGCTGCTCGTCCGCAAACCGGGTGAATGCTTCTGCCTGGAAGATCTCCTTCTTCAGGCGGATACAGGGACCGCACCAATCCGACCCGGAAAAATTAAGAAGTATGAACTTGTGTTCTTTTTGTGCCTGCTCTTTTGCTTTTTCGAAGTCATTTCCCCAACCCGCAAACTCCGGCAGGGAAAGACTCAGCAACACCACCAACATCCATTTCATCGCTTTCTTTTGCTAAAATTGCGGCTTTCCGCCATACAACGAATGTGATAATTATCACGTCTACTAGCTTATATCGCAATTTTACCCTGTAAAACCATTCATTTAACAAGATGACAACTTCAAAACATACGCAGCCTTCCCTGGCCCTCTGTATCCTCCTGGATGCCGTTGGATATTTCACCTACGCCATCCCCTTCCTGGGTGAATTCGGCGATATGCTTTGGGCCCCGGTGGCGGGACTGCTGTACTTTAAACTCTTCGGTGGCTGGCGCGGCGCCCTCGGTGGCATGTTCAGTTTCGTGGAAGAGATCCTCCCCTTCACCGATTTCGTTCCCACCTTTACCCTCGGCTGGATCGCTCAACGCTTCGGCGCGGGCAGGCGCGGCAACGCATCCTCTCTCATCAATTTACCGGTCAACAGAAAATGATACCGCGTACTTCAGATCCTTCCGCTTCCGTAAGGAAGCAGGCAGGACCAGGGTCGTACTGCCCGCCTGGCGCACCAGTTTTATGCGGGCAGACGTATCTGCCAGGCATCGCACCCTGGCTCCCACCGGAATGGAATAACCCGGCAGTTCCAGCTGTTCGGGTAGCGTAACCGCATCACCGTTAGTCCCCGAAAGGAACAGGAAATCCCGCTTCTTATCTTTCGATTGCAGGAATACCCAGGACCCCTTCTCATACGGCGCCAGCGGTACCGTTCCATATATCGCCTCGCCGTTTAC
>CBFGLD010000091.1:0-10508 GCA_965649495.1 uncultured Flavihumibacter sp.
GGTAAAACCCAGGGTAGAGGAAGGGTTGTAAACATTCACTACCGACGAGGCAGAATCAATGCATCCGCCGCGCCCCCGCGCATAATGTGTTACGGTATAAGTCCCGAACCGCTCATAGAAATTGCTGGTGGAGGGTAGGTTGGAGGTATTCCCGTCTCCAAAATTCCAATATAATGAATCGTAGTTCAGCGACTCGCTGACAAATTTGGATTCCAGCAATGGACAAATGGATGCGGTATCATATGCGCTGAATGCGGCCTGGGGTGAAACAATCCTGATATAATTGGTTTTGGTAAGTGAATCCTGGCATCCAAACCGGTCTGTCACAATCAAGGTAATGGTATAACTGGTATCCTTATTTGTGTAACTATGAATAGGATCTTTTAACGTGGAGCTACTTCCATCCCCAAAATCCCAGTTATAAGTGAGGTTGCTCCCCAGCGTTGAATCACTGAATTGTAATGGGGTCTCGGGGCAAAAGACCGTGTCAGCAGCTGAAAAATTGACGAGTGGCATGCTTACCGTTGCCGCTGCAATTTTGGTGATGGTATCAATACAGCCAAAATTATCCCGCGTCGTCAACCGGATAGTATAGATTCCCGGATTCGTATATACATGAGTGATGGGTGAACTGGTGAAACTTTCCCCCGTGCCGTCCCCAAAAAGATAAGTCCACTGTGTTATGGACCCGGAAGGAACTGAATTATCGGTTATAGATACCTGGCTATTGACACATCCCCCGTCATTGGCAACAATAAAATCGGCATCTGATCCCACAATATTGATAAATGCCGGCTTTGTTCTTGTCAGGGTACATCCATATATGTCGGTAACGGTTAAGGTTACGTCATAAGTGCCTTTTGCCAGTATACTCGTATCATAATTGGAGCCACCAGCCACCGGAGCACCATTGCCGATGGTCCAGGTGTAAGCACTTACCAGTGCAGGATTGAGGCCATTGAAGCTAAGCCGGAATCTTTCGCCGCGGCAAATATTGGCTTTGCTAATGGTAAAATCATTGACCAACTCAAATAGATTGAGTTCCTGTGTTCTTTCATACGAGCAAACAGGATCTGTTGCTACAAGGGTTACTGTGTAAGTACCATAGGCCGCATACGTAATAGCAGGCTCTTCGGCGGTGGAAGTTTGTCCATTACCAAAATCCCAGGAATAGGTGGTTGTGCCGTGTGAGGCATCCGTGATGGAATTATTTCTGAACTGAACGCGTAGCCTGTTGTTGCAATCCAGTTCCGGTTCAAAAAGAGCAACGGGGGCCAGGGTGGTGATGAGGTCGTTTCGGGTCAGGGTGTCCGGACAACCATTATTAAATGCGATCAGTTGCACGGTCATTTTTCCGGTATCCAGGTATTTGTGTTTCGGGTTTTGCTCCGTGGATGAACCGTTGTCGCCAAAATTCCATTGCCATTGGTCGGCAGGGGTGGCCAGCGAGGTAAACGTATATTCATCACTGGCACAACCAGTGGTTTTATCTACTGTAAAATCAACATTAGGTTTGGTGCCAACTTTCACTGCAGCACTAATGGTCGTATCTTTTGTACAGCCATTGGCGGTAGTTACCCGCAACGATAAATTATAGGTACCCGGTGAACTAAAGGTAAAAGTGGGTGTGGCGCTGGTACTGTTGCCGCCAGGACCCAGATTCCAGTTATAGCTGACTATGGGATCGGTAACCCCCACAAAATTAGCAGTGGGAGATACGGAAAAAGGAGCGCAGCCACCAGAAGGTAACCCATTAATTACTAATTGTCCGGGTTCACCAATTCGGATATAAGCGTTTTTGGTAACCACTGCGGGGCATCCATCAGCAGTAACCAGCGATAGTGTTACCGTATAGTTGCCGGTTTGGGTATAGGTGTGCCGCGGATTTTTTTGATTGGAAAAATTACCGTCACCAAAATCCCATAACCAGCCAGATGAGCCTGCAGCAGGGTCGGTAAACTGGATGTCTGTCGGTACTGAACAACCACCGGTTTTATCAGATGTAAAATCTATGACCGGAGAATCCGTCACCGTTATATTTTTAGTAACCGATCCGGTACATTCCAAATACGTATTGGTGAGCGTTACCGTATACACACCTGGGGTGGCATAGGTTTTTGCCGGGTTAAGATCTCTTGAAAAAGTACCGTCTCCAAAATCCCATAACGCTGAAACAGGGGATGGTGAACCCTGGTTGGTGAAATTAATATTTCGACCCGGACAGGTTGTGCCGGTGGTAGTGAAATCTGTTGTGGTCGATATAAAAGTAATGGGCCTTGTGATGCTGTCCCTGCACCCATAGCTGCTGGTGGTAACCAGTTTTACATTGTAGGATCCTGGTACGGTATAAGTGGTGGATGGATTTTTTTCAGTGGAATTGGTACCGTTTCCCAATGTCCATTGATGTTGGAGGGTTCCCGGGCCAACAGTTTGATTATTGAAAGAAACGCTAACCGGGGAACTGCAGTCGGCTGACCTTGAAATGTCAAAATTGGGTGTAACCCCACCAATGATCCGGATGAACCTTTCCCTGGAACTAACAACTTTACAGCCATTGGAGGTTGTAACGGTAAGGGATACGTTATAATATCCCAGGTTCGTGTAGGTATGTGTTGGATTCTGGGCCGATGAAGTATTTCCATCACCGAAATCCCATAATCTTGACGTAATGGTTGCCCCATTAGTGATGGTAGTTTCATCCGTAAACCGGATCGTTGCCGGTGAGCAGGCAACGTTTTTATCGGCCGAAAAAGAAACACGTGCTGAAGGAAAAACTGTTATATAGGCTTGTTTGATGATCCTTTCTGGTCCTGACGCATTTTCTGCAACCAATGTAACGGTATAGGTTCCCGGCGCTGAAAAGCTTTTGGTGGGATTCCTGGATTCATCGATCTGGTCTGGAACAAGGTCCTGGTCGTGACTGAATTGCCAATACCATTTTGTCGGGTTATTGGTCGACTGATCGCGGAAACTTACAGTAAGTGTGGCACAACCACTGGTAGGTGTAGCCGTGAAATTGGGTACGGGCTTTTGCGCCCGGGCAACAGAAAAACCTGCTGATACCAGCAAGGTTAACAAGGTAATATGGATCTTTCTCAACAAGCTGTTTTTGTGTTATTTCAGTAAGCAACTTGTTTTCAAAAGGTTATCGGATTAATCAGTTTTCGTTCCAGCGGGTTCATTTCTTTTTCAGGTGTAGCAGCCGGACAACCCCGCTGATGGTTGTTTCTGCCATTACATAATCCCAGGAATTGTTTGTTATTTTCCAAACCGCATTCAGTTTACGAACCGGATCGCCTGAACCGGGAAAACTGGATGTGATCGTCATGGCATCCGGATCTCCTGCCCAAGTTCCCTTTTCTTCTGCATTACTGCTAAAACCGCTCACCTTTCCGTCTCGATAGAACTGGAAGGTGTAAGGTGAAAAATCGCCCGTCAGGTCCAGGTCTCCTTCTTTGAAAGAATAAACCACCCACTGCCCATCGGTCATGGCATCCAATACTATATCCCTCTTCTTATCTTCGATGGCTTTTTTGCAGGAAACAAGAAATCCTACAGCAAGAATTATATATAAGAGCTTTCTCATATTACACCTCCCCTGGTTGAAATGCGTAAATTAAACGGTATTTATTTATCGAATATTGCATGAAATGCCGGATGTTTATGCCTTCCCCGGTTATTTTTTCACAAAGCTCCTCACTGGTGTACTTCCGCCCGTGACAGTGTATATTATCGCGCAGCCACTGCAACAGCATCCCGAAATTTCCTTCCGATAGCTGCTGGTCCAGGCCCGGCAAGGCAATGGTTGCAGCATGAAAGAATTGTGCCGCATACAAACTTCCGAGGCTATAGGTGGGAAAATATCCAAAACTTCCATGACTCCAGTGCACATCCTGCAGGCTGCCATTGCGATCATCCGGTACCGGGATCCCCAGGTAATGCTGGTACTGCTGGTTCCAGTATTCGGGAATGTCCTTCACCTTAAGGTCTTCGTTAATCAGTGCTTTTTCCAGTTCATAGCGTATTATCACATGGAAATGATAGGTTAGTTCATCTGCTTCTGTCCGGATCAGGGAAGGCGCTACCCGGTTGATGACCCGGTAAAAATGAGAAGGGCTCACATCTTTCAATTGCTCGGGAAAATATTCCTGTAACAAAGGCACAAAACATTTACACCACGCCAAACTGCGACCCACATTGTTTTCCCATAACCTGGATTGCGATTCATGGATGCTGAGGGATGCATATTCCCCCAACGGTAAACCATATTCTGACCCGGGTAGCCCCTGTTCGTATAAAGCATGGCCCAGCTCATGAATGGTGCTCCAGGTCATGTTGCCCAGGTCCTGCTCATCCACCCGGGTTGTTATTCTTACATCCCTGTTGCTGAAATTGGTAGTGAATGGATGCTCGGCCCTGTCCTGCCTCCCGGCTGTCAGGTCATACCCCATACGCTGCAGCAGAGCCATGCCAAATTCCCATTGATCGGCATCCGGGTAAAATTGAAAAAGCAGGCTGTCATCCACCTGTACTTTTTTACCAATCTCGTCAATCAGGTTTTTCAGCGGCACTTGCAATTCCGAAAATACCTGGTCCAGCATCACCGTTGTTGCTCCCCGCTCGTATTCATTCAGCAGCGCATCATAGGGATGAGCTTCAAAACCCAACAGCCCCGCCTCCTTTATTTTTAAACCACATAAAGCCTCCAGGGAAGGTATGAATGGCGTAAATGCATTTTCTTTCCGGGCCTCCATCCAGGTATGAAATGCCCTGGAAGAAGCTTCGCTCAGTTGGCGTACATGAGCTGCAGGCAACCTGGTTTGCTGGTTATAGTCGTACAGGCTGCGTTCAATATTTACCCGCTGGTTTTCATCCGGTAAATTACTTTGCTGTAAGGCCCGGAGCAGGTCTCCCATTTTTGAAGAGGTGAACCGCTCGTGTGCAATTTCGCTCAGGGTGGCAATCTGGCGGGCACGAGTATCCGACCCCGCCGATGGCATATATGTTTCCTGGTCCCACTGCAAAACGGCCGCTGCATAACGTATGTCAGCGATCTCCTTCATTTGATCTACATACGTTTCATATACAGCGGAAGTTGAGGTAACGATGTTCATAGGTGTTGATTCCTGTGCGCAAGCTAAGCAATCCGGGCAATATGCCCTACCAGCTATTTGGGATAGCCGTCCGCATTTTTTACCTCCTCCATTTGAGCCACGTGTCGGCGACAATGACCCGACATGAACAACAAAGCCTGGTAAGTATCCATGGTTCCGAGGCCGGGCAGCGTAATAAAATGGTTTCTAAGATCCTCCTGGGTGGTTTCAGCAAAACCGATATTTTTTTCCCTGGTGCCGCTGAACGTGTTGATCGCTTCATCGGCGGTGGTGTATTTGCCTGTGGGTTGCAATGCATCAAAGGTTTTTACCTTGTTGGTTCGATCCGGTATGGTTTTAATGATTCCCTCATCTGTAAAGCTGACCTCTTTTTTCTTCGAGGAGTCCGCTGCTGTCTGGAGGCTTTGGCGGATCATTCCCATAAAGGCATCCTCGGTGAGAAGGATATGTTCCACACATTGTGCAATGCTCCAGGAATCCGCAGAGGCTTTGAATTTTAACTGCTCGGGACTTAATCCCTTTACCGACTGGATCAAAATATCCTGGGTTTCTTTAAGATCCTTTACCAGCAACTCCCGGTCCTTCGGAGTGATGGGGTCAGCATTTTTTGTGTCAAAAGCAAAAAGAAAGCATGCCAAAAGCAGCATCAGGAAAGGTTTCATGACAGACTGGTTTAATGGTGATTAAATGAAGAGGGTCTTAACAGGGCAGGAAAATAAAGTTAACAAATATTGAGCCAGTCAGATTTATCTTTGAAAAATGCTGATCAGTGAAATCATCGGGGTACTGGAAAAGCTGGCTCCTCCCGCTTTGCAAGAGTCGTATGATAACTCGGGATTGTTAACCGGAAATACTGGCTGGACCTGCACCGGTGTTCTTATCTCGCTGGATGCCACGGAAGAAGTGGTCCAGGAGGCCAAGGCGCGGGGGTGCAACCTCGTGGTTTCTCACCACCCCATCCTGTTTTCCGGCCTAAAAAAAATCACCGGGAAAAATTATGTGGAACGGGCGGTCATCTCCTCTATAAAGGAGGACGTGGCGCTTTACGCTATTCATACCAACCTGGATAATATTAAGGAAGGTGTTAATGGTAAAATTGCGGATTTGCTTGGATTGGTTAATCGAACAACACTGGCTCCCCGCGAAAATATCCTGAAAAAGCTGGTCACTTTTGTACCCAGTGAGTACCTTGAAAAATTGAGCAGTGCACTATTTGAAGCTGGTGCCGGACATATCGGGAACTACAGTGAATGCAGTTTTTCGTCTCCGGGAACGGGTACCTACCTGGCAGGACCAGGTTCCCGCCCCTTTGTGGGTGAACTGGGCCGGCGTCACCAGGAGTCCGAATACCGACTTGAAGTGGTGTACCCCACTTATATGGAAAAGGAGATCCTGACCTCTTTGCGGAATCATCACCCATACGAGGAAGTTGCTTATGACCTGCTCAGCCTGGGAAACAGGTGGGACCGCACCGGCGCTGGTATTATGGGGGAATTACCGGAACCCACCACTGAAGCAGCATTTCTGGCATCCCTCCAGGCTATTTTCCGGGTGCCCGTTATTCGCCATACTCCTTTCCTGGATAAGGTCGTTAATCGGGTGGCTGTTTGTGGAGGGGCAGGTAGCTTCCTGATAAACAGGGCATTACAACTTAAAGCGGATGTGTATATCACCGCTGACATGAAATACCATGAGTTTTTTGACGCCAACGGCAGAATGCTGATTGCAGATATAGGTCATTTTGAAAGCGAGCAATATACCGTGGACCTGCTATATGATATTTTGGCTGAAAAATTTCCTACCTTTGCCGTCTTCAAAACGGAGGTGCAAACCAATCCGGTGAATTATTTTATATAATTTCAAAAACAAATATGGCAACTGTTAAAGACTTTTCGGTTGAAGAAAAACTGGTATCTCTGGTAACCCTTCAGAAAATCGAATCTAAGATCGATGAATTCCAGATCCTGAAAGGGGAATTGCCAATGGAGGTGAGTGATCTGGAAGATGAGATACAGGGACTGCACGCCCGTCAAACCAGGATCGAAGAGGAAATCAATGGAATAAACGAGTTTATCAACCAGAAGAAGGAAGCCATCCAGGAATCAGAAGCACTGATTAAAAAATACGATAAGCAAAGTACCAATGTAAAAAACAGCCGCGAGTTTGAAGCTATCAATAAGGAGATTGAAATGCAGCAGCTGGAAGTGAAACTTGCGGAAAAGCATATCAAGGATGCCAACGAAGAAATCGCTGAAAAAGTAGTTGGACTGGAAAAAGCCAAGAAGGCGCTTGCCAGCAAGGAAGGAGTGCTGAAACATAAAAAAGATGAACTGGAAAAGATCATCGCCACTACTGAAGAGGAAGAAAAACATTTTAATAAATTGGCCGCTGAAGCCAGGGAAAAAGTAGATACGCGCCTCCTTCATTCCTATGACAGGATTCGGAGCAATTACCGGAACGGACTTTCGGTGGTGCCGGTATTAAGGGATGCCTGTGGCGGTTGTTTCAATGCGATACCCCCTCAGCGACAGAGCGAGATCAAGCAGCGTAAAAAGATCATTGTTTGTGAAAACTGCGGAAGGATCCTGGTTGATAATGATCTGAACGATTCGGTAGAGGTTAAGTAAAAACAGCAATGACGAAGTAATTATAAGCTACCTATAAGGTAGCTTTTTTTTATTGGATCCCGTCAATTCCCCCTTGTGCCGATGCTGATTAATTACCTAAATTGCCACATCATACCACTACATGTTGCTGGAACTGCAAATACAGAATTACGCTATAATAGACCATTTGGAGATCAGCTTTCACCGCGGATTAAATATTATTACTGGTGAAACAGGTGCGGGAAAATCGATCCTGATGGGGGCACTTTCCCTAATACTTGGTGAAAGGGCCGACCCGAATGTGGTTCTGAATAAAGAGAAAAAGTGTTTTGTGGAAGGGGTGTTCCAGGTGGGACTGAAACCTTCGGTAACGCTGTTCCTCAAAGAAAACGACCTGGATCCATCAGAGGACCTGGTAATCAGGAGGGAGATCAATGTGAACGGAAAGTCCCGTGCATTTGTAAATGACACCCCGGTAACCCTGTCTCAACTCCAGGAGCTTTCCAGCAGGCTGGTAGACCTGCACCGGCAATTTGATACGCTAAGCCTCGGAGAAAGCGGATTCCAAATGGCTGTTATGGATGCCATGGCAGGAAATGAATCGCTCCTGGGAAATTATCGGACAGCTTACCGGCAATGGCAGGAGAATAACAAAGAGCTGGCAACATTGCTGGATCAAAAACAAAAGGAAAATCGGGAAAGGGATTACCACCAATTTCTCTTTAATGAATTAGAAGAGTCCGGCTTTAAACCGGATGAACTGGAAGAGCTGGAAGCCGAAATGCAGCTTCAGCAGCATGCCGAGGGAATAAAGTCGGCATTAGCTAACGTATATGAACAGTTGCTGGGTCAGGATCAGCCGGTGGTTCAGCTTCTCAGGCAATTATCAAATCAGTTGATACAACATGCGCAACAGTATCCACAGTTGAAGGATATAGCAGGAAGACTTCATGCCGCGCAGGTAGAATTGGATGATGTTGCCGGAGAAGCTGCCAATATGAATGACCGCATTCACCATGATCCCGACCGCTTACAGAAAGTGGAAGAAAGATTAAATACCGGGTACAAGCTACTTAAGAAACACGGTGTAAGGACAACCGCTGAATTATTGGAAATTATGGATGACCTGTCCGGAAAACTGTTGGCCGGGGAACAACTGGATGTCCGGATTTCGGAACTGGAAAAGAATCAGGAAATAACGTCGGCTGCTATGCGCAGGTATGCGGCAGAACTCGCTGCTTCCAGGAAGAAACAGGTATTGCCTTTTGAAAAAAGGGTGAATGGGTTGTTGGAACAGGTAGGTATGCCAAATGCCCGGATAAAAATTCAGCTGGAAACCGCCGAACCCGACCTGAACGGAACAGACAGCATTGACTTCTTATTCGATGCCAATAAAAGCAACCAGTTTTTGCCGATCCGTAAAGTAGCGAGTGGGGGAGAACTGAGCAGGCTGATGCTGTGTATTAAATCGCTGGTAGCCGGCAAAATGGACCTGCCAACTCTTATTTTCGATGAAATCGATTCTGGCATATCCGGCGAAGCCAGTCGCCAGGTTTCGGTGATCCTCAAGAATCTATCTGCCGACAGGCAGGTTATCTGTATCACCCACCAACCTCAGATTGCGGGTAAGGCAGACCGTCATCTCTATGTGTATAAAGAATCGGCTGGCAGGACAGTTCGTACCGGAATTCGTCAATTGGAAGAACAGGAGCGTATCACGGCTATTGCCATGATGCTGGGAGGCGAAAAGCCATCCGCAGCAGCCATCGAAAACGCGAAGGAAATGATCGCCGGTTAATTGCGGGAGACGGATTTCTGTTACCCGTTTGATTTTTGATGCCATAGAAATGGTTAGTTTTGGGCGCTCAATCTAAAATTCAAATATGGCATACAATCTCCTTAAAGGCAAAAGAGGTATCATAACCGGAGCACTGGACGAAAATTCCATTGCCTGGAAAGTTGCAGAAAAAGCTCATGAAGAAGGGGCAACATTCGTGCTCACCAATGCGCCCATCGCAATGCGTATGGGTGAGATCAGGAAATTGGCTGAAAAAACGGGTGCCGAGATTATACCCGCTGATGCCACTAATATGGATGACCTGACAAACCTGTTCACTCAATCACAGGAAGTATTAGGTGGTAAGATTGATTTCGTGTTGCATTCCATCGGAATGAGTGTCAATATCCGAAAGAATATTCCGTATGCTGAGTCCAATTATGAGTATTTCATGAAAGGAATTGATGTGTCCGCCATGTCTTTGCATAAAATGCTCAGCGTTGCGCGTAAACTGGATGCGATCAACGAATGGGGCAGTGTTGTGGCGCTTACCTATGCAGCCGCACAAAGAGTATATCCTTTCTATACTGATATGGCCGATATCAAAGCTTTTCTGGAGTCCATCGCCCGCAGTTTCGGATACCATTATGGTGTGGAGAAAAAGGTCCGGATAAACACCGTTTCGCAATCACCAACCAAAACAACCGCCGGAACGGGAATCAAGGGATTTGGTGATTTCTACGATTATGCAGATGCCATTGCTCCACTAGGAAACGCAAGCGCTGAAGATTGTGCCAATTATTGTATCACTTTATTCAGCGATCTGACCCGTATGGTTACGATGCAAAATCTTTTCCATGATGGCGGGTATTCCACCACCGGAGTAAGCACCGAAGTAATGCAGAAATTGGGAGTGGAGTAGTGGTTAGATACCTTTTAAAGAACAAAGCTACCCGATTGGGTAGCTTTTTATTTTTAGTATTCGTCTTCGTTGAAGAAAAAATCTTCCTG
>CBFGLD010000092.1:0-10154 GCA_965649495.1 uncultured Flavihumibacter sp.
CTGGTAATATCCACGATCAAAAAAGGTTCACTACTGATGAGTTTTCCAATGGTTAATGCATCAGTAGTGCCATAACTGATTTTCTTCTCAATACCTTGACTCATCTCCATCAAATAATCAAAATCAGTGTTGATGAAAATAGTTCCATTATTCTCACGTATAAAATCATAAAGCTCGCCTTTGCCTTTTTTCACTCCTTCAATACCACCAAATCCCTCTAGATGTGCTTTTCCAACATTGTTGATCAACCCATGCGTAGGAAGCGCATATTTACAGTAACCTTCAATTTCTTTCTGATGGTTAGCGCCCATCTCAATGACAGCTATTTCAGCATCAGCTTTAACCTTCAGAAGAGTAAGGGGAATGCCAATATGGTTATTCAGATTTCCTTCGGTAGTGTAAGTTTTGAAATGCGATGAAAGCACTGCATGAACCAGTTCTTTCGTGGTGGTTTTGCCGTTGCTGCCTGTTATGGCTAGAAAAGGAATATTGAATTGTTGGCGATGATATTTTGCTAGCTGCTGCAACGTATTCAACACATCATCAACAAGAATGATGCGATCGTTTCCCTTTGTTATTTCTTCAAGCTGCATCACTTCCTTCCAGTGCCTGGCATTGGCAACATGTTCAAAAGTGAAAATATGTTTCAGGCTGGGAACATGGGGTTGAACGCTCAGTACTTTCAGGTACAGGTCCTCATCATTCACAAAAACCATTTTCACCTGCGCATCGTTGAGCACGAATTCCAGTTCCTTTACATTGATGGTGGGATAAAATGGAGTGAGCACGGCACCAATTTGCTGAACGGCCAGGTCCACCACGATCCATTCCGGGCGGTTTTTAGAAAGTATGGCGATCTTATCCCTCCCCTCGGCACTCATATCACCGCAACTGATCCCCAGGTTCAGCAATCCCCCGGAAAGTTTTTCCACCTGGCCGGAAATCTCTTTCGCGCTGTAAGTTCGCCACTGCCCGTTTTCCTTTGCCCCGAGCAATTTGGTCTCCGGATCCTTGTCAAGCTGGTGAGCGATACAATCAAATAATCTTTTTGGCTGGTCCATATGCAATCGTACTTATGTGATGGGTGCTGCCCTAAAATTAGTTATTGCGGCCAATTTAGGGAATCTAGGCGTCAATTTATACCACAATACCCGCTTTTGGGTATTGCATAAACGAAATTGACATTCTATTTTTATGTTTTCTCCCCCAACCGAACCGCATTCCGTATTCCTTAAGACTGTTCACCCGTTGATTGCACCCGCCTTTTTATCTTCTGATTGTTAGCGGAATGGGAATTAATAACCAAATCCAAATATGATGAGAGCATCTTTACTCGTCCTGGCAGTGCTATGGTTCGGTGCCATTGCCCAGGCGCAACCCGCCTACTGGGCTCCCGCGAGCCAGGCTGCATTGAAAAAAGACCCTTTTGCCAACCAAAGAAGGCCTTCTGCAGTTCAGTTTTTCCAACTGAATGAACAGGCGCTGGAAGCCAGCCTGCGTTCAGTTCCTTCTGAAAAAAGTACCAGGGCGCGTAATTCCGCTTTCCTTGTCCAGATACCGGGAGGGGATGGAAAGATCTACCGGTTCCGGTTGGTGGAAGCGCCTGTTATGGATGCATCGCTTTCTGCCAGGTTGCCGCGCATCCGGTCTTATACCGGCGTCAATGAAGACGACCCCAGGGAGGTTCTTCGCTTTTCGTTTACTCCCGCCGGATTCCGCGGTATGGTCACTTCCCCTGTCCGGGATTCCTGGTATATACGGAAAGCCGAACGGGGCAATAACATCTATATGGTCATCAACAGCTCTGACCTTCCTCCCATGCCTTCATTTGACTGTACAACAACGGGGGGGCCGCTTGCTTATCATCACAGCACTAATAGTCCGCTGGCCTTTATGGCGCTGGGACTATCCAACTGGTCGCATTTGGTAGATGCTGCCCACTTCGATTACCATCCATATAATAATGCGGATGATCAAAAACTGCGCATCTACCGGCTCGCTTTTGCGGCAACAGAAGAATTCTGTGATGAATACGGCGGTGCGGGAACGGATGCTGAGCGGCGCGCAGCTGTAAGGGCAGAGCAGGCTGCCCAGCTAACCATCGTGAACGGACATACCGAGCGCGATTTTGGTGCCAGGATGGTAATGATAGACGACGACGATATTATTTACCTGGATAACGACCCGTTTACCGATATGGATCCCGATGCCTCGGTACTTAACAATGAAGCACAAACGAATATTACCAGTGATGCCGGGCAGGATAATTTTGATATCGGCCACCTGATCCGCATTACGGATGGTGGAGGCAGTTATGGAAACGCAGGAGGCATCGGTACTGTTTGCAACAACAGCAACAAGGCGAGCGGCTTTACTGCCAGGGGTAACTGGGATGACCTGGGCGTTTATTCTGAGATCATGCTGACCCACGAATTTGGCCACCAGATGGGTGCCAACCACACGTTCACACATATGAATGATAACAATACTGCTCAGATGGAACCGGGCAGCGGCAGCACCATCATGAGTTATGGTGGTAACGTTTCGGGCTCCAATGTGGTTCCGTTACGGGATCACTACTTCCATGCCATCAGCATACAGCAGGTGACCAGTTACCTCAAGGCACAAAGTTGCGGGGATGCCAACGATATCAGTAATAACAAGCCATCCGCCGATGCCGGTGCGGATTTCACCATCCCTAAATCCACCCCCTTTAAACTTACCGGTACCGGCTCGGATCCCGATGCTGGTAATTTCCTTACCTATACCTGGGAACAAATGGATAAGGTAACAGCAGATGACGATTTCCCCTGGGGTGTGTCCTCCACTAAAACATTTGGACCGGCTTTCCGGTCAAGACCTCCTTCCACTTTTGCGTATCGTTTCTTCCCGCAGTGGGCTACCATCCTGGAGGGGAATACCGCCAACGATTGGGAAGTGCTGCCGTCGGTTACGCGTGACCTTAATTTCCGGTTTACGGTGCGCGACAATGTTGATGGTAATGGCCAGAATGAAAGCGATAATAACGTGATTCATGTGGACGGTGACATTGGCCCTTTCCGGTTGACCTATCCGGATGCAGGAGGATTGGTTATCTGTCCGGGACAAATCACTGTAACCTGGGATGTGAACGGTTCGGATGAACTGGCGGAAAATGTGCGTATATCCCTATCCGTGGATGGAGGTATCAGTTTTAACACTATCCTGGCTTCCACTCCTAATGATGGTTCGGCTGATATCACGCTGCCCTGCGCTTACAGCAACGAGGCGAGGTTCATGATTGAAGGGCTTGGCAATATTTTCTTTGACGTCAGCAATAATAATATCACTATAGGAGATAATACGCCACCATCGCTGGATAAACCGGACGATATCACCATTTTTAAAGATGAAGATTGTGATTATGATGCTTCTGTTTCCATAACGGGAGAGGTGGATCCGGATACGGATGTTTCGGATAACTGTTCGGCAGTAACGGTCACCTATACCGACGAAGAACAGGCTGGCGCATGCGAAGGGGAAACTATCATCAAAAGAACCTGGAAAGCGGAAGATGCCTGTGGAAATAAAACAGAAAAGATCCAGACCATCACCATCACCGATCAGACTCCGCCCAGTTTTACGGAGCCGGATGATATTACTATTTACAAAGATGATGATTGTGAACACGATGCTTCTGTAAGTGAAACGGGTGATGTAACCGATGAAGCGGATAATTGTGATACATCCCTGGATGCAACTTTTTCCGACGAGGAAACACCGGGTTCCTGCCAGGGTGAAGTGATCATAACCCGCACCTGGACGCTTACTGATGATTGTGGGAATAGTTTTTCCAGAGAACAGGTTATTACCGTGAGGGATACCACCCGACCGGTTATTTCCAATATACAGGCGGAGCCCTGTTCCCTTTGGCCGCCCAATCATAAGATGGTAACAGTAACCATTAACTATGAGGTAGAAGATAATTGCAGCGACCAGCAACATATCACAAGGACCCTCAGCATCGCCAGTAATGAACCAGTAAATGGAACCGGCGATGGGGATACAGAACCCCTCGATTACGAGGTCATAGGAGAGGATGCACACACGGTAAGTCTTCGGGCCGAAAGAGCAGGTAACGGCAATGGCCGGATCTACACCATTTACATCACCGCAACAGATGATTGTGGTAACACGGCAGTAGATAGTACCAAAGTATATGTGGTCCATAATATCAATGCACCCATTACCGGGAAAGCCTTTAAGATCGGGTCTGTGGTGGCCTTTGCCGGTGAATTCTGGGACCAGCCGGGCAACAGTCATACCGGCTCCTGGACATTGGATGAAACCACTACTTTCAATGGTACCATCACCAACGAACCGGGTGTTAACAAAAATGGAGTGGTAACCGGCAGTTATCGTTTCCAGGAGCCCGGTGTGTATAAAGTACGGATGAACATCACCGACCAGAAGGGTAACACGTCCTATGCTACCACCAACGGCGACCAGGAAGAGATCGTGGTTGTCTATGATCCCAGCGGTGGTTATACTTACGGTGGAGGATGGTTCCAGTCGCCCGCAGGTGCCCTGCGCTCCAACCCGGCTGCTACAGGAATCGGTACCTACGGTTTCGCTGCCAACTACTTCAAGAAATCGACTAACCCCAAAGGTGAAACGCAGTTTGTGTTCCGCGTGGGCGATTTTGAATTCAATGCCGTAAATATGGAATACCTGTCTATGGCAGGAAACAGGGCGCAGATAAAGGGAAGCGGAAAGATCACAGGCTTACAAAGCGGCATCAGCTTTATCATGACGGTAACGGATGGAAATACCACAGGTACCCCCGATAGGATCCGGTTGAAGATCTTTAATAAGAATACGGGTCAGGTGTATTATGATAATCAACCAGGCGACAGCGATGCCAGCGACCCGGTAACCACAAGCGGTTTGAACAGTGAAATTGTGGTTCAGTTGCCCCCGCAAAAGAATGAAAGCTTTGCGGTGGAAATCCCAGTGGAAGAGACTTCCGGACAATTAGCCGTTAAGGCTATGCCAAACCCCAGCAATACCCATTTTACACTGTATGTTAACGGGGAGCGGAAGCAGGAGATTCAGTTAGCAGTATTCGATGCATCGGGAAGGATCCTGGAAATCCACAAAACAATGTCCGGCTCCTATATACGCTTAGGGGACAATTACCAGCCCGGCACTTATTTCATCCGGTTAACTCAGGGTAAGCAGACAAAAGAGCTGACCCTGGTGAAAGTGAAATGAGGATGAACGGGATAAGGGGTTAAAATCAAGGCCGCCTCCAAATTCAGGAGGCGGCCTTATTATTCAACTCAAAACATCACTAGAAAAAAGCGACTTATAATTTGTTTGCGTTGATGTTGAGCTTGATGTTCACTTCCGGACGGATAAACTTATCCCCCAGGCTCTGGTCGTTACCATAGTACATACCCCATTGGGTACGGTCAATATTAAAGTTGGCAATCGCCTGAACCGAGTTTTCTGCCAGGGATACTTTGGCCGGGAAACTAACATTCTTGGTGCTGTCCTTCAGGGTCAGGTTACCACTGATCCTATGGGTGGCAGTGCTGTCGTTGGTGATGGGTTCAACGGAAGTGATCTCAAATTTTGCGGTGGGATATTTTGCCGCATCAAAGAAATCTGCACTTTTCAGGTGCCCTTCCAATTTTTCTTTGCCCTCACCAGCCTTCAGGTCATAATTATTCAGGGAATTAATGTCGATGGTAAAGTTCCCGGAAGAAATGGTGCCATCCGCTACACTGAAACTGCCGTTGGATACTTTGAAGCTGCCCGTGTGTTCTCCCACCGGTTTGGATCCCAGCCACTCAACACTGCTGCTGGTGGTATCAATGGTGAAGGAGGTACCGCTTGCCGTTGCCGCCTCCTGCTTTTCTGCCGTTGCCGCTTCTGCCGCATCCGGGGTGCTGTTACAGGCTGTTGCCAATGCTGCCACTGCAGCAGCAAATAAAAATGCTCTTTTCATTGTGTTTGTTATTTCAAAAAATTGATGATGCAAAACTAACACAGGAACTGTGCTAATGTTTGAACATTAATATAAAAAAATGCTAAAAAGAGGCATTTATCTTACTTGCCTGGGATTTAAAGGCCCCGGTAATCCTGTCCCTCCGGCATCTTAAAAACCCTGCCTTTCTGGAAGTTTACAAAGGCCTCATAAGCTTTTGGATTATCCTGTGTCCACTGCTGGAATTCAGGCAGGTTTTGCGCTGCTCCGAAAAGCCATTGGTTGTAGGCATCAAAAAGACCTTCCCGTAACAGCTGGCGGTGATAGTCGAACAGCCGGTAAGGATATTTTACCGGTTCTGTCTGGAACCAGTCGAGGTTGAAGCGTGTCCTCAGAATGGTCAGGGATGGAGTAGTAACCCCTGAGCTCACCATCGATGCGTGCTTATTTAGTAAACCGGTGAATGCCAGCTCAAAATCGTTCCTGGGATCGGGGGCTTTCAAGCCATTCATATTGGTGAAATACTTCTTATAACCCGCCAGCAACAATTGTTTGATCTCGGGGGTCCGCCGGCTGTAACTTTCCAGGTTCAGGAAGATCTCGGCGTAAAGTAATGACCAGGTTTTATCGGGTGTGTTATGGTAGTACCTGGCGGCATGGTAATAATTACCGGAATAGTTGGGATCTGCCTTGATACCCATTTCCCAATATCGGATGGCTTCATCCATTTTTTTCCTTGCCGCCAGCAGTTCCCCGTATTCACTGTACAGGACCCCGCTTTTGGGATATGCTTCTAATCCTCGTTTGTAGAGGCGTTCCGCTTCCCGGATCTCTTCTATGGCCCGGTAGGTCATGCCCAGCAATTGAAAACTGCGCAGGTCTGCACCTGGCTTTTCCGTGAGCTGCCTGCCCAATTGCATTGCGGAACCATAATCCGCTGAAAGATAATAGTTGAATAGGAGGTCGTTTTGCAGTTCTGTATTACCGGGCGCCAGTTCCAGTGCCTTGCGGAACACCAGGGTGGCATTGGCATAATCGCCTTCCTGCATATAGCTGCGGCCTTTTTGCTGGAGAGTGCCGGCATCTTCCTGTGACAACCCAGTGATGCCCCGGCACAATACCGCCGCTACCAGGAATATTCTTATGGCAACGTTTTTTACCATTATTCATAAATTAAATGAGTGAGCAATCCATCCCGAAGTTTTGGCTCAAACCAGGTGCTTTTGGGGGGCATAACGTTGCCACTGTCTGCAATGTCGAATAACTGCTGAATACTGACCGGGTGCAGGCTGAAGGCCACCTTCATTTCGCCGCTGTCTACGCGTTTTTCCAGTTCCTGCAAGCCGCGGATGCCGCCTACAAAATCGATTCGCTTATCGGTACGCTGGTCGGTAATGCCCAGGATCCTGTCCAGTATCTTTTCGGATAGGATGGTCACATCCAATACTCCAATGGGGTCTTCGGACCAGGTCCCTTCTTTCGAAGTTAACTTATACCATTGTCCGCCCAGGTACATACCGAATTCGTGTAACCGTGTAGGTGAGAACGATGCAGGCATGCGCTCCACTTCAAAATCGTCGTACAAGAGGCGTAACAGGTCCGCTTCCGTATGTCCGTTCAGGTCTCGTATCACCCGGTTGTAATCCATTATATGCAACTGGCTGGCCGGGAAAAGGGTGGTCAGGAAATAATTGGCATTGTCGTGGTGCCCCTGCTCCAGTGAACGGCGCACTTTTGCTGCTGATGCTGCCCGGTGATGCCCGTCCGCAATATAAGTCAAAGGCACACTCTGGCTGAATAACTCACTGATACGGTTAACCGTGATTGCGTCATCCACGATCCATATCCTGTGGCTGATGCCGTCGGCGGCAGCGAAGTCATATACCGGGGCTTTCGACTTCCATTGCCCGATCAGTTCGTTGATGGCATCCACGTCACGGTATGCCAGGAATACATTACCTGTTTGCGCACCCGTGGTTCTTATGTGACTGATCCGGTCCTGCTCCTTCTCGGGGCGGGTGAATTCATGTTTTTTGATGATGTCGTTTTCGTAATCATCAACGGAGGAAACCGCAACCAGCCCGGTCTGGTGGCGCCCCTGCATTACCAGTTCATATATATAATAACAGGGCTGCTCCTCTCTCAGCAGTACCCCATCTTTTATGAATTGGTGAAGGTTGGTTTTTGCCTTTTCATATACTTCACTGGTATGAATATCCGAAACTCCGGGGAGGTCGATCTCCGATTTCGTTACATGCAGGAAACTGTCCGGATTGCCCATAGCTTGCTGTGCAGCTTCCGCGCTGTTGAGTACATCATAGGGTGGCGCCGCTACTGCTGCTGCTTTGGAAGGCTGGGGGCGCAGGGCCCTGAAGGGTTGTATGATTGCCATGATTTATGCTGGTTGTTATTATCCTTTTTTGTTTGCAAATTCTTTCATCAGGGAAGTGAGCACCTGCACGCTTTCCAGCGGCAGTGCATTGTAAAGGCTTACACGAAAACCGCCCACAGATCGGTGACCTTTTACCCCGTACATACCGGCCTTCTTACAGGTATCCTGGAATTCCTTTTCCAGTGCTGGGTCCGGCATGGTGAATACCGCGTTCATGCGGCTGCGATCCTCTAAGGGAACAGGCAGGTGGAACATGGGTAACGATTCCAGTGTATCATATAATAAGGCTGCCTTTTGCTCGTTTACCTTCTGTATGGCTTCCACCCCTCCCAATCCTTTCAGCCACCGTAGTGTTAGCATGCAAACATATACGGCAAATACAGGAGGGGTATTCAGCATGGAACCGTTTTTGATGTGCTCACGGTAGTCCATCATGGTGGGTAACCTGCGGCTTACTTTATCCAGTACTGTTTGATCGATGATCACCAGGTTAACCCCCGCTGCCCCGATATTTTTCTGCGCCCCGGCATAAATGAGTGAAAACCTGTTGAAGTCCATCGTGGTGCTCAGAATATCACTGCTCATATCCGCCACCAGCGGTACGGTTGTTTCCGGGATCGCATGCATTTGGGTTCCCTCAACTGTATTGTTGGTGGTATAATGGAAATAACTGGCATCAGCAGGTATGGTATAACCCTTTGGAATATACGAATAGTTGCGGTCTTTGGAACTGCCTACCACTTCCACAGTTCCATAAAGTTTTGCTTCCTTGATGGCCTTACTTCCCCAGGTGCCCGCATCCAGGTAAGCAGCTTTTGCCTGATCATCCAGCAGGTTCATGGGAACCTGGAAAAATTGGGTGGATGCCCCCCCGTGAAGAAATAGAACCTCTTTATTGTTATCCAGCTTCATGAGCTCTTTCACCAACTGCTGCGCTTCATCCATCACTGCCTGGAAAGCATCGGTACGGTGCCCGATTTCCAGGATAGAAAGGCCCATATCATTGAAATTGAGAATTGCTTCACTGGCCTGCCTGAAGACCTCCTTTGGCAGGATGGATGGTCCTGCATTGAAATTATGTACCACGTTTGCTTGCTTTTGGTAAGTACGCAATTTCCTTAAAAAATGCCAATTCCGCTTTTTCAATCACAAGAACGGCCCTTCATGGGCTGCTTCCGCCAAAGGATTTCAAGGCTGTCGGTGCCTGCAACCACGGCCTGCAGCGGATTGCCGGGGAGCATCTGAAGTGAGGGCTGGCCCGCGTTCACCCAGGCCGTGTACCAGCAGCTGGCCACGGCGTGTATGGCTTGCCGCATTCTCCGTTCCACCATTCCATCCAGGATTTGATGGTACCTGCGGCTGTAGGAAGCGGCATATTGGCGCACCACTAATTGGTTGCGCCATTCAAACGCGAATTTTTTACCGGGTGCTGTTTGTCCGGAGAGGGCAGCTTCCAATTTCAGTACCGAGTCCACCGCAGCGGCGCTCTCCAGTATGCTGTTCCAGGTAAAGGCGGCCGGATCGGGGATGTAAGTTGCCTTCTCGGTAAACAGGTCCCACTCCTCATCCGCCAGCAATTCGGGCAACCTGCTCTCCCAGAAAGCATGGATCCCATGCTGGTTGGTATATTGGCCGTTGTGGTTGGAACTGGTATGCAAAGGCACATGCGCATCACCGATATAGTGTCCCAGGTCGGCCGCAATCCGTAATATCCGGGCCGGCTGTTGTTCCCGGAATGCATCGGTCAGGGATCCCATCAACTGCAGGATCCGCCAGGGTAAGATGCCATGC
>CBFGLD010000093.1:0-10134 GCA_965649495.1 uncultured Flavihumibacter sp.
ACGGCGGCCATCAGGGTGTTGCCGGTGGCGATGCCATCATCCACCACGATGACCGTCTTACCCTTAAGGTCAACCGAAACGCTATCCCCCCGGAAGCTGCGGTACTGAGCTTTCATTTTTTGGCGGATGGCGGCGGTGCGCTCTTCGATGTAATCGTCGGACACTTCGGAATGGGGCACCAGGATCCTTTCGGTGAGGCTCACTGCCCCGATGGCGTATTCGGGCTGCAGGGGGTGGCCGATCTTTTTCACCATCACGAGGTCCAGCGGCAGGTGCAGGGCTGCGGCCACCCTGCAGGCAACGGGAACGCCCCCACGCGGAACCCCCAGCACCACGCCGTTGCAGGACTTATAACGCTCCAGCTTTGCCGCCAGCAGCTCTCCCGCGTGTTCCCGGTTGAAGAAGACCATAGATCGGTTTTTACTTTCTAAAGCTCCATCATTATGGTGCCAATTCCAATGACCGGGGTCACCGGGGTTTGCGGCACTACCTGATAAGGATCAGGGATCGGGGGACTGGAGGTCACCCGGAGGCCTGGGGGGGTCACCGGGGGCTCTGCCGGGTGCGCCGGTGCATTGAGTGCGCTTTTGCTATTGTGTGCGCTAGCTCTGCTCGGTGCGCCGGTGCTGTTGCATACTCCGGTGCTGTTGCATACTCCGGTGCATTGGGGACTCAGGGCAGCAGGCCAGCCAGGAAGAGATACGGCCCGTGGAGATGGTGCATCCAGATCTGGCTGCTGTCGTCTTTCCATTTGAGCTGGTATTCGGGGTTGGGTTGCAGCACCACGAACTGCCCGGTACGCACATAATGGTTACTGTTAGTATACGCGGGGGGTTCAAACCCGGGCATTTCCTTGCGGACAAAGGAGGAAGCCATCTTTCCCAGGTAGCGCTGGTAGCGGCGTTGCGCCTTGCGGGTAGGATTATTCAGCCTTCCGTAAACATGTTTCAGCACCATGTTACGCGGAAATTTCTGGGCTTGCACCAGGGCTTTTTTGTTGGAAAGGGGATTGATGTGGTTGAAATCCTGGAGTGTCTGGATAGAGATGGGCGTTTCGGGCACCCAGTCGGCGGCGTTCACCACGTTGAAGGCCCATCCGCCATGGGTCATGGCTTCGTAGTCGTAGGCAAAATAGAGGTTGCCGGGTTTGGGTGCGGCGCTGCTGTAGGTCTTGAACCGGATATCGGCGGGAAGGGTACCGAGTCGCTGCTGACCATACAGGTAAGCGGTCACCAGGTAGCTGATGCCGCCGCCCTGGCTGTGGCCGGTGATGATGAAATCGCGGGTGCCGGACTGGTAGAGGCTGTCGATCCGCGGCAGCATATCCCGGGTGAGCCAGGCGGTGCTGACCAGCCATCCCACATGAACGGCGGCGCGGTAGTGGGTGGCCAGGTCGTAGGGGAAGGTGAAGCTATCGGAGATTTTCAGCGTTCCCTGTGCCGGAACCATGGCGGCATAAATATTGGCCAGCCAGCTGGTAGGCTGGGGTACGGTGCCGCGTATGCTCAGTGCTGCCACGCCGCGGTCATCGGTCCAGAGATCCCAAAGGTTTTCGAGTCCCATTAGCGGTGAGGTATACACGAGCCTGAACTTTTCGGGAGCTGGAAAGGAATCGTAGTATTTGGGGTCCTGGGTAGTGCGGGCACCGATGCGCAGCATTTCCAGGTATTCCGCTTTGTCGAAGCCCGGCTGCAGATGCTGGGCAGAGCCGGTACGGCCTGCCAGGATGAGGCAGGCCGTTAGTAAGATTGCAATAGCTTTTATCATAAATATTGCAGTTCAACATTTAAGATGGAAGACTTTATTTACCCGCTACGGCCTCGAAGCGGGCCAGGGGGGCCATACGTGCGCGGTTCAGGGAGAGCTTGCCGTCGGCAACGGAATAATTGTCCGCTCTTTCGATGGCATCCATGAATTGCTTTTCCAGGTCCAGCCGGTCGCAGGCCATCATGGTGCTGAACAGTTTGCTGAAGCGGATGCGGCTGACATCGGCCTGCAGGGTGTAGGTGCCACCAAAAATGTTGCAGCCACCCCAGCCGGTGACGCGGGTGCTGTCGGCCACCAGTTTGAGGTGCATTTCGCGGCCGTTGGGAGCGGATGCCGCATCGACGGGTTTACCCATCAGTTCGGTCAGTTTCCAGTAGGTTCCTTCGATGGAGGGGGCCGGGTTGGTGGGTTTTGTCAGCATTTGTTTGGATTTACAGGCCCCAAAAATGGTAAGGGCCAGGAGCACCAGGAAGGCAGGAGCAAATCTCATAAACAGGTGTTTTAAGTTAATACTGAAGTATTTGATGCTATTAACCAAAACCAGAACAAGCAGGATGGATGCCGTAAAGGGGCTTCCTGATATAAGCCAAAACCATAACATGTAAGCAACGCTTTTGTTCAGGCGACTGGCAAATTTATTTTAGGGCGGAGGGCAGTCGTTAACTGTCCGGAGCCTTTGATGTGACAGCATTGAAACCGTGATAAATATTACCCGGAATGGTGACATATGTCATTTTCCAGGCAGGTATTTGGGGGTAACTTAGGAGTGCAAATTTCAATTATCCACATCTAAAAAAGGAGGGTTTTATGGCAACCAGATCTTTGATGCGCAGCACAGAGAATGTACCGTCCATTTTTGAAGATTTTTTCAAACCCTGGAACGAATGGTTCGATAGTGGTGGCAGTTTATGGGGCAAGATGATGAAAGTGCCGGCCGTAAACATTAAGGACAACACCAAAGATTACCTTGTTTCCATGGCAGTACCCGGAATGGATAAAAAGGATTTCAACATTGACATTGATGGCAATCTCCTGACCATCAGTTGTGAGAAGGAAGAAAACAAGGAGGAGAAGGAAACCCGTTATTCGCGCAAGGAGTACAATTACAGCAGTTTCAGCAGGAGCTTCACCATTCCAGAAGATGTACTTGTGGATAAGATTGATGCTTCCTATGAAAATGGTTTATTGAAGCTGATTCTTCCCAAGAAGGAAGAAGCGATGAAAGGTAATATAGGTAAGCATATCGACGTGAAGTAGTCAAAGGATGTAATGGTGAATTGCTAAGCCCTTCAGCTTCCTGCTGAGGGGCTTTCTTTCCCGTACCAGCTGCAGGATAAAATAAAACAAATGTTATGAAAAAGCATGTAATGCCCTGGATCCTGCTGTTAGGAATAGCGGTCCTGGGAGTATCCTGTACGGGCTCCAAGATCACCAGTTCCTGGACTCCCGCCAATGTACAGCCGAAGACGTTCAGCAAGGTGATGGTGATAGCCCTGACCGGTTCTACAGAAAGGGATTTCCGCGAGCGGATGGAAGAACATATCATGGGCGATCTGCAGTCGCGCGGAATAAAGGCGGTATCGGCATTTGCAACCTATGGACCCAAGGCTTTTGAAGGAACAGATGAAAAGCTGGCCCTGGAAAAGTTGAAAGCAGAAGGCGTGGAAGCCGTGCTGACGGTGGTGTTGCTGGACAAGGAAAAAGAGCGTTATTATGTACCGTCGCGGGTATACTATTCGCCCTATATCATTTATCACAACCGGTTCTGGGGATATTACCGGACCATTTATGACCGGGTTTACACACCGGGATATTATACTACCAGCACCAAATATTTTTGGGAGACCAACTTATACGACCTCTCTGATATGAGCCTGTTATATAGTGCGCAGACACAGTCGTTTGATCCTGAGTCGGCCGACAGGCTGGGCCATGAGTATGGCAAATTGATCGTGAGCGACCTGGCCTCCAAAAATGTGTTGCGCTGAAGTGGTGCGCTGATGTGGTGAGTTGAATGTTGTGTTTTTGATGTTGCATTGAAGTGTTGCGTTATACAGTGTTGCGTTAAAGCTTCCTTAATAAAGCAGTCGTATTACGGCTGCTTTAACTTTTTACGGATATCCGTGGCACGGTCATTGAAAATATTGGGTGTAATTGATTGTTCACGATAAAATGTATGACAATGAGAAAGCAAAGAACAGAGGCATTGAACTTTGAACTGATGGTAGACGGACAGCCCATGGAAATAATTGCAAAGCCATACACTGCGGCAAACCAATTGCCAAGGTTTCGTGTAAGCTACGACGGTAGTCCCGTGCACATTTTCGGGTATGATCCATCCCTGGACAGGGTGATCGTACTGGACAGTGCATCCGCCCATATAGAGCCTTACCTGGAAAATGCGATTGGCAGCGCTTTGCTGAAAACGATCGATACCCGGAAAGCGATCGCCGCCTGACGGTTTACCGCCTCGCAGAAAGCGATCGCGGCCTGATCTATTTCTCTTGATAGTTTGTGCGCAATAGCCACCTGCATACGCGGGTGGCTATTCTTTTATGAAAGAAATTTCCCGAGATTTACAGGATGCTGCGCCATACTGTTTACGAAGATTTCGGATTTATTTACGGGTTGTACATGCACCCCACCATCAACCCATATTTATTGTATGAACCCATGAGTGAGGCGGAGTTCCGCACCGTCTACGATTCCCTGATGCTGAAGCAGGTGGTATTCGTTTACGAATCGGAGGGGGTACCCATGGGCATGTGTAAGCTGGTGCACCAGGAATACCGCAACCATCACACTGTTTATTTGGGAGGGGTGGCTATTCATCCCGATCATAACGGCAAGGGACATGGTAAGCGAATGCTGGAGGAGGTGATCACACTCTGCCGGCAGCATGACATCCAACGGATCGAACTTTCCGTTTCGGTAGAAAACGAAAAGGCGATCCGTTTGTACGAGCAGTGTGGCTTCCAGCAGGAAGGCCGCCTGCGACGTTATACCCACCTGGTTTCCGAGAACCGGTATGTGGATGAATATATGATGAGCTGGCTGGCTTAGGATTCCTTGACGAGCAGTTCTTCTTCGATCACCTGCTTAAAGGCATTTTTGGGAAGCGCCCCCGGTTGCATCATCGGTTGTCCCTCTACGGGAATGAACAGAATGGTGGGGATGCTTTGGATTCCGAATACGGCGGACAGTTCCATTTCGGCTTCGGTATCCACTTTATAGATCACGAGTTTGCCTTCGTATTCTTTAGAGAGGTCTTCCAGGATGGGAGCCACCATTTTACAGGGACCACACCAGTCGGCATAAAAATCAACGATGGCCGGAACTTCGCCTTCGTATTTCCATTCGGTAGCGTTCTCGTAGTTAAAGACCTTTTTCTTAAAATCCGCTGTGGTAAGTTTAATCGTAGCCATCTTTAATAATTTACTGCAAAGTTACTGGTTGCCACTACCCGCTTCTGTGAGTGAAGTCACAGGACCCGTGTCTCGTCACAGGCTGGGGCGCACGGTTATCCCGTCGAACAGGGTTTCTGCCAGGAAATCCAGCTGGTCCAGGAAATAATCGTATTGCTGGTCCAGGAAGATCTTTATGGCCACCTGCTTGAGACTCCAGTGGATGGTATGTACCCAGACATCCATTTCCACCGAGTTCATGGGGCGCAGTTCGCCGTTCCGGATACCATGTAAGAGGATATCTTTCAAAAGTCGTTCCACGAAGCGGTTTTTCTCTTCGGTAACTTCCAGGTATTGCCGGGCATTCTCAAAGAGTTCGGCCCGGTACACGGAATACTCCTCTGTTTTTTCCTTTACATTGCAGAGCATGCCCAGTACGAAGGCGCGGAATTTTTCGCGGGAGGTGCCGGCAGCGCTGACCGCCTCGCTCACCTGCGATTGTTTGTGCCGGATATCATTCACCAGGATGGCTTCGAAGATCTCTTCTTTGGTCTTGAAGTAATAATACAGCGCGCTTTTGCTTTTCCCCACGTTTTTGGCGATATCCTCCATCGTGGTCTTTTTAAAGCCGTAGCGCTTGAAGAGTTCCCGCCCCTGGGCGAGAATTTCGGCAACGATAACCGGGTCCCTTTCTATTTGACTAACTGACATAATTCGTCGAATTAAGATTTATCCAGGAAAATACAAATATAAGTCCAGCTTGCCCATTCCCCGCAGGAAACCCAGGAAAACCTGGGGCGGGAACAAGGACCCATTTTCTATCATTTTGATTTATAGCTACTTGCGCTTTCTTTTATCCCCCAGAGCAGCGGGATTCCTTCCGGTATGCCTCCTGCTTTAACAATTACTTAACCAATATATTCGACCATTTAGTTCAATTAGTCGAATACTCTCGTAATTTTGACCATTCAATTGATTTAGTCGAAATGTCATGGAAACAAAAATACTGGAAACAAGTTGTTCCCTTTTTTCCCTGATGGGTATCCAGCAGCTGCGGATGGAGGACCTGGCCCGGCACCTGGGCGTCTCCAAGAAGACGCTGTATAAGTTTTTCCCCTCCCGCGAGGAGCTGGTGGAAAAAGTGGCGGCACACCTGCTGGTGGAGCTGAAAGAAGGCTTCCGGAGGGTGCAATCGGAGGAAAAGAACATCCTCCGGCAGCTGACCAGTTACCTGTACCGGATGGCGGTGACCTTCCGGAGATGGTCGCCGGTTTTCTTTAACGATCTCCGGAAACACCACCACGATTTGTGGAACCGGATGACCCGGGAGATCGGCGGGCTGGTATCGGATCATTTCAGGAGAAACCTGGAAGCGGGGATACAGGCAGGGGTATACCGGGGCAATATACATCCCGGCCTGCTGGTGACGCTGTGGCAGCAGCATTTCTACAACGACCACCAGTATATGGAGCAGTTAACCAACGATTATTCCAAGGAAGAGATCCTGCGCCAGGGCTGTTACCTCTTTTTATACGGAATAGTAAGCCCGGCATCGGTGCCCTTGCTGGACAGCCTGCTGCTGAACATCCGGCTGGAGGCACAGCAGCAGCAATATGCATTCACACCAAACACTATAAATCAAGCAAACCAATGAGATCTGTTTTTAAAACGGCCGTACTGGTAGCGGGTTTGTTGGGCGGACTGGGCGCTGTAGCCCAGGAACTGCCCCCCAGCCCCTTGTCGTTGCAGTCCACCTTACGGCTGGCATTACAGCACAACCAACAACTGAAGCGGTCGCAGTTAGACGAAGAAGCCGGTCGCCAGAAGACCCGCGAGGTACGCGCCCAGGCATTACCCCAGGTGAACCTGAACGCCAATTATTCCAACAATTTCATTAAGCCGGTGATCGTGTTGCCGGGAGAGTTAACCGGTGAGCCGGGCAAGGTATCCACCATAGAAATGGGCACCACGCATAATGTGGGCATTACCGGTGATGTAAGCCAGCAGTTGTTCAACCAGTCGGTTTTTACGGGGCTGCAGGCAGCCAAAAAAAGCGAGGAATATTATAAGATGGTGACCGCGCTCACCGAGGAGCAGGTGATGCAGTCGGTAGCCGCGGCATTTTACCAGCTGCAGGTGAACCGGGTGAAAAAGAATATCGTGGACAGCAACCTGGTCAGTTCGCGCCGCATTTTGGCAACGACGGAGGCACAGTTCCAGGCGGGACTGGCCAAGCGGATCGATGTGGATCGTTTACGGGTGAACATCGCCAACCTGGAAAGCACCATCAACCTGCTGCATAACGCCATTGATCAATCGCAGAACCAGTTAAAATATTATATGGGGTTACAGATGGAAGATGAGGTCCGTTTTGCCACGCCGCCCCTTGACAGTATTGAGGCGGAGTTAAACAGTGTGCTGCAACTGGATTACCAGGATGTGCGGCAGCTGACCGATTATAAATTACTGAAGAAGCAGGAAGAGTTGCTGGACCTGCAGAAGAAAGCATATAAGGCAGAGTTTTACCCGAAGCTCTCGCTGTTTGGCAACTACGCGTATAACGGTATCAGTAATAAGTTTGACCTGGTGAAGTCTTCCGGAACGGCCACCTGGTATGATGTGGCGGCGGTAGGATTACGCTTGTCGGTGCCCCTGTTTGACGGAAATGCGCGGTCGGCGCGGGTAGCGCAGAGCACCTTGCGGATCCGGCAGTTGCAGGAGGAACAGAGGCAGAAACAATCGCAGTTGGGATTGCAGCAGCGCAATGCCCGCACGCAGATCGCCAACAGCATCAGCACCATCCGGTTACAGGAAAAGAACGTACAGCTGGCAACGGATGTATACAAGACCACGGAATCCAATTACCGGTTGGGTTTTGCTACCCTGACCGACCTGCTGAATGCGGAAACCTCCTTACTGCAAAGCAGGAACAACCATGCGGAGGCCTTGCTGCAATTCAAGCTGGCACAGATCGAGTTACTCAAATCCAACGGAAACATTCAAACATTACTACAACAATAAACTATCTCTTATATGAAAAGAAAAATCATTCGGGCAGGCATCTGGAGTGTAGCCATCATAGGATCCCTGTTCCTGATAGTGGGAAAACTGCAAAGCAATAAGGCGGCCAATGCGGCAAAGGCGGAGCTGGTGCAACAGACACATGCAGCCGTACTGGTTAAAACGGATACGGTGACAGCGGAGCCCCTGGTGCTGCATTTTGAAGCAAACGGTATTTTCCAGCCCAACAAGATCCTGGATTTTGCTGCTGAGTCGAGCGGCCGGATCGCCTCGCTGAAAGCAGACCTTGGCAGTGCGGTAAGGCAGGGGCAGTTGCTGGCGGTGCTGGACAATGAGCAGGTAAACAACGATGTGGAGCTGAGCGCCAATAACCGCGCGAAATTACAGAGTGACCTTGCCCGTTATGACAGTGCCTATAAGAATGGAGGCATCACCTTCCAGCAATTACAGGACCTGCGGCTGCAGGCCACCCAGGCCAATACACAGCTGGACATCCAGCAACGCAAGCTGCGCGACAGCTATCTGAAAGCGCCCATCAGCGGCATCATCCAGTCAAAGTTTGTGGAAAAAGGCGGTTATGTATCACCGGGAACGAAGCTATTCCAGATCGTGGACATCAGTACACTGAAGCTGCGCATCAATGTACCGGAGTACCAGGTGGTGAAGCTGCGGCTGAACGATAAGGTACCGGTAAGCTCGGATGTGTTCCCGGATAAGCAGTTGTTCGCTACCGTTCGTTACATCGCCCCGATGGGAGATGCCTCCCTGAATTTCCCGGTAGAGCTGGAGCTCCGCAATATTGATGGCAATGCCATCCGGGCGGGGATGTACGGCAGGGCTACCTTCCGCTTTGAAGAAAACCGGGAGGTGATGCTGGTGCCGCGCACAGCTTTCATAGGAAGTGTCAACAGCAATGAAGTATATGTAGCCCGTGATGGCAAGGCCGTGCTGCGCAAGGTAAAAGCGGGCCGCATCCTGGGAGAGCAGGTAGAAGTACTGGAAGGGCTGCAGGCCGGTGAGCAGGTGATCAGCAGCGGACAGATCAACCTGCAGGATGGTTCCTCAATCATTACCCAATAAGACCATTACAATGAAGATCACAGAACTATCAATAAAAAGACCCACGATGGTGGTGGTACTGTTTACGGTACTAACGCTGCTGGGCATACTAAGTTACCGGTCGCTCAACTATGAGCTGTTGCCCAAGTTTTCGCCGCCGGTGGTGACGATCGTAACCATCTATCCGGGAGCATCCCCCGGGGAGGTGGAAAATTCGGTGACCAAGAAGATAGAGGACGCGGTAGCGTCCATGGAGAAGATCAAGAAGTTGACGGCAAGAAGTTCAGAGGGCGTTAGCCTGGTGACCGTGGAGCTGAATAACAGTGCGAATGTGGATATCGCCCTGCAGGATGCACAGCGCAAGGTCAATGGCATTTTAAGTGAGCTGCCCGAAGATGTGAAAACCCCATCGCTGAATAAATTCAGCCTGGACGACCTGCCCATCATGACCTTATCCGCCACGGCGAAAATGGACGGCAAGGATCTCTATGACCTGCTGGACAATAAGATCGCGCCGGGGCTGAGCCGGATCGACGGGGTAGCGCAGATCACGCTGATAGGCGGATCGGAGCGGGAGGTGAAAGTGGATATCAAGGAAGACAAGCTGGCGGTGTACCAGTTATCGCTGCCCCAGGTGCAGCAAGCCATCCTGCAATCTAACCTGGACTTTCCCACCGGTAAAGTGAAGAGCGAAGAGAACCAGGTACTGATACGCCTAGCGGGAAAATACAGTTCGGTTGATGCACTCCGTGAGGCAGTGATCGCAACCGATGTCAGCGGGGCACCCATACGGCTGAAGGATATCGCAGATGTTCAGGAATCCGTAAAAGAGGCCACCCGGCTGGCGCGGGTAGACCAGCAGGTAGCGGTGGCCATGCTGATA
>CBFGLD010000094.1:0-10069 GCA_965649495.1 uncultured Flavihumibacter sp.
ACACGACTGAATGGCCACCGGGCAGTACTGGTTACTGCAGCACAGAAAGCGGGCGAGAATATTACCAAAACCCAGCAGGCCTACCTGCCGGTGATCGAAGCGTTTGAAAAGAAGCTTCCATCCAATATCGCGCTGGTGCGGCATTTCGACCAGGCAGATAATGTAGGCAAGCGGCTGGGTGGACTGGGCATAGATTTCCTGATCGCCATTGCGCTGGTGAGCATCACCCTGGTGCCGCTGGGATGGCGGGCCAGCCTGGTGGTGATGACCGCCATCCCTTTGTCGGTAGGCATAGGCGTTATATTGCTGGATACCATGGGCTATTCGCTGAACCAGCTGAGCATTGTGGGACTGGTAGTAGCATTAGGCCTGCTGGTGGACGACAGTATTGTGGTGGTGGAAAATATCGAGCGCTGGCTGCGGGAAGGAAAGAGCAAGCAGCAGGCCATCATTGCAGCCACCAAACAGATCTTCCTGGCGGTGCTGGGATGTACGGCCACGCTGATCATCGCCTTCCTGCCGCTGGCTTTTTTGCCGGAAGCCTCTGGAGAGTTCATCCGTGGCCTACCCATGGCTGTTATCTCATCGGTGTTCGCCTCCATGATCGTATCACTCACCATTGTGCCCTTCCTGGCCAGCAAGGTATTGAAGACCAACCACGACCCCGAGGGCAATATCTTTTTGCGCGGCCTGAAGAAAGCCATCAGCGGCAGTTATACCCGGTTGCTGGACCTGTCGCTGAAACACCCGGTATGGACACTGGTTATCGCCTTCGCGATCTTCGGCGCCTCGCTGGGATTGTTCAAGGTGATCGGTTTCCGGCTATTCCCCACTTCGGAGAAGCCGCAGTTCCTGGTGAACCTCAACATGCCCCTGCAGAGCAACCTGGAAGCCACGGACCGGATGGCCCGTTACGTGGAAGGGGTGCTGAAAGAAGAAAAGCAGGTGAAGTATTATACGACCAATACCGGCAAGGGTAACCCGCGTATATACTATAACGTGATCCCCGAAAATGAGAAGAGTGATTTTGCACAATTCTATGTGCAGTTGCAGGAGGAGGTGAACCCGGTGGAAAAAAGAAAACTGATCGAAAAACTGCGCAACCGCTTCAGCGGGGTTGCCGGCGCCAAAATCGAGATCAAGGATTTTGAGCAGGGCCCGCCGATAGAAGCCCCTGTAGCCTTCCGCATCCTGGGAGATAACCTGGACACCCTGCGGGTACTGGCGGCAAGGGCGGAAAACCTGCTGAAGGAAACGCCGGGCGCCATCTATGTAAACAACGAAGTGAGTGTCTTGAAATCGGATATCCGCCTGAACATCCACACAGAGAAGTCCAGGTCGCTGGGGATCCAGACGGCGGAGCTGGACCGCACGGTAAGGCTGGCCGTAGCCGGGGTGGAGATGGGCAAGTATTCCGATGAGGAGGGGGAAGACTATAAGATCCTGCTCAATGCCCCGCGTGAATCCTTTGCCACCCTGAACACGATCAACCAGATCTATATCAATAATATGGCGGGGGCGCCCATACCCTTAAAACAGGTAGCCGACCTGGAGTTTGAAAGCAGTCCCTCCACCATCAAACACTACAACAAAAAACGATTTGTGGTGGTGACCGCCTTCACCGCGGAAGGCGTATTGGCGCAGGACATCTTCCGCAGCTTCCTGGACAGGAAAGATGCGCTGCAGCTTCCGGAAGGCTATGAGCTGGTGGCGGCGGGGGAAGTGGAGAGCCAGCAGGAGACCTTCGGCGGCGGGTTTACCACGGTCATCATTGCCACGGTCTTCCTGTTCATCATGGTGCTGATCCTGGAGTTCAAAACCTTCAAGAGCACCCTGATCGTACTGTCGGTGATCCCGCTGGGTATCATCGGCGGGGTGATCATGCTCTGGCTCACGGGCAACCCCATGTCGTTTGTGGCTACGGTAGGTTTCATCGGGCTGGCGGGCATTGAAGTGAAGAACAGCATATTGCTGGTGGACTTCACCAACCAGTTAAGGGCCGAGGGGAAGGGACTGGATGAAGCCATCAAAGAAGCCGGGGAGTTGCGTTTCCTGCCCATCGTGCTGACCAGCCTGACGGCCATCGGGGGACTAACCCCGATAGCCCTGAGCAGCAACCCGCTGATCTCACCGCTGGCACTGGTGCTGATCGGGGGGCTCATCTCCTCTACCCTGCTGTCAAGGATCGTAACGCCGGTGGTCTATAAGCTGATACCCCCCGCGGTATAACCGGAAACAACACGCAACACGCAAAAAGGCCCGGCTCCATACAGGAACCGGGCCTTCCGCATTTCAACCACCCCCATCAATAAACGAAGACAGTTTTTTCTTTGAACAGGAAGCTGCCGTTGGCGAAGCTTTTGAAGCTCCGCACCAGGCTGGTGGGATAGCCTTCGTTGTCGTACGTGTATTCGTAATCATAGGCGATCATTTCAGGGTAGGCGCCGTTGTACACCTTATAGGACTCGGTCATATTATGTTTGGAGCTGTGCGTCAGCCAAAGGTCTGGCCAGTTGAGGTGCGCATAAGGATTGATGTTGGTATCGTATTCATAAGTGCCCGATTCCACTGCGGTGCCGCGGCTGGAGGCATCGCTCACCATTTTGCCCCCTTCATAATTCTTGTTGTAAAAGAGATTGACCACATTATTGCTGAAGTCAAACTGCATCTCAGCGGTATAGTTACCGGACAAACCCGGGTCGGGTGAAGCGATGTAACGCACCGATACAAAGGTTTGATCCGCTCCCTTTTTCTCTGTCATCCGGGTAACCCTGCCGTTGTTGTCATAGGTAAAAGAAGTCTCCTTTTCCAGCCCGTTATCCTTATCGGTCCGGCGGATGCCGGTGGTCTTCCAGCCGGAGCCATAGGTAAAATGATCCCGGTTGTGGAGGTAGGTATTGAAGTTGGCATCCTTGCGCAGGTAGCCGATCTCGATGACCCTGCCGCTCTGGTCGTACACGAAATCGTTCCTGGAATAGGCTTTGAACTGCGGTTCATTTTTCCCCATGCGGAACACCATTTCAGTCTTCAGTTTTTTGGCATCCACGGCGCCGCCCAGGGTATAGATGGTGCCGGGTTCGATCTCCTCCCGGTTAAGGGTGATCGCATCGGTGGCACCGAATTTAGACACCCGGATCTCATATTTCAGGGCGGTACCATCCAGGGTCAGTTCGTTGGGACCTGCGGGCAGTATGCCGGACACCTGTGTCATGTTGTTGTTGGCATCCCAGGTACGCAGGGTATAAGGAACCGGCACCTGGTCGTAAACGAGCTCACCCACTTTGATGACGGGGTGAACGATGATAGAGCGATAGGGCTCCAGCGGTCCGCCGGAAAAGCTGCCGGCAGCATAACCGAAATCTTCGGCGCGGTCGCCCCGCACCACTTTAGCCAGTTCCATGGGGTGGGCGGTGCTGGCATTTTTCACCACTTCAAACAGGAGGGGCAAGGGCCTGTTGACTTTGGAGGCGCGGGCAGAGCCCTCCACGGGGGTCACGAACAGTACCCTGCCCTGTGCGTCCACCACTTTAAAGCCGGTGACCCGGTAGGCGCCTTCTTTCATATTCACCATTTCAGTGCGATACGAACCCTCATGGGTAAGCGCCAGTTTTTTGGCGGTCCACACCGGCCGCTGCTGGCCGTCCATCATATCCACTACTACGGAAAGTCCGCCCACCACTTCAGACTCCCCGGGCAGGGCAGTCATGGTAAAGCGGAAAGAGCCGGTGGCAGCAGGTTTCCCCGGATCCACCGGTCCGGGCTTTTGCACAACGTCTTTACTACAGGCCACCAGGAAAACGAGGGCACTGAGCAGGAATGCTAATTTCTTTTGGAGTAACTGTTTCATGTGAATTTTATTTTTAGGATTCAGTTTGTTACTAAGGATACCCCGGGTGAAGAAAAAAGGGTTGGGTACAAAAAGCGGCATTAACAAGACTTTCACAGGATGGGTGGACAAAGGGGCTATTGATGTAACTTATAGCCTAATCATCGCGGCATATGATACGGATCCCTCTACTCCTGTTACTGCTGGCAGCAAGCCTGTCCACCCCTGCCCAGTTCACTGTCAGTGCCAACCAGCGCTACCTGCTGAAAGACGGCAAACCCTTCTTCTGGCTGGGCGATACCGCCTGGGAGCTGTTCCACCGCCTCAACCGAGACGAGGCCGACCAGTACCTGCGGCGGCGTGCGGAGCAGGGGTTCACGGTGATACAGGCGGTGGTGCTGGCGGAGCTGGACGGGCTGCGCGCGCCTAACGCCTATGGCCACCTGCCGCTGAGAGATGAAGACCCCGCCCAACCCAACGAAGACTATTTCAGGCATGTGGACCATATCATAGACCAGGCAGCGCGCTACGGGCTGAGTATTGCGCTGTTACCCACCTGGGGCGACAAGCTCTACCGCGACCGCTGGGGCAAGGGGCCCGAGATCTTCAACCCGAAAAATGCGTTTGACTATGGCCGTTGGATCGGGCAGCGCTACCGCGGCAAGACCAATATCATCTGGGTGCTGGGCGGTGACCGCAACCCGCGCCATGATGGCGACCTGCAGGTATGGCGCAGCATGGCCCGTGGAATATTGGCAGGTGCCGGGACGGGCGATGGCAAGGCACCGCGGCCGGTGATCACTTTCCACCCGCAGCCCAGCGCGATGGGCTCGGCCACCTGGTTTGCCGGTGACGACTGGATCAGCTTCCATATGTTCCAGACCGGGCATTGCCGCGACCTGCCGGTGTATGACCTGATCTGTAAGGTGTATGAGCTGCAACCCACCAGGCCAGTCATGGACGGCGAGCCCATCTACGAGGACCACCCGGTATGTTTCAATGCGCGGGACCTGGGCACTTCCAGCGCCTACGATGTGCGCAAGGCGGCCTACCTGGCGCTCTTTGCCGGGGCGCATGGACATACCTATGGCTGCCACGATATCTGGCAGTTCCACCGCAAGGGCGAGGAAGGCATCAACGGTCCGCACCACCCCTGGGAGGAAGCGCTGGAGCTGCCCGGCGCCAACCAGGTGCGGTGGGTCCGCCAGCTGCTGGAATCCTTCCCGCTACTGGAGCGGGTGCCCGACCAGGGCTTGCTGATCGAGCCCGACCTGCCCGCACCGGAGCGGGTGCAGGCCACGCGGGGACGCGAGTATGCGCTGGTATATTCCGCTGCGGGCAGGCCCTTCACGGTGAAGCTGGACCGGCTGGGGGGCCGCAGCAGCAGGGCCGGCTGGTACGACCCGCGCACCGGAAAGCAGCAGTCCATCGGAACAGTGCAACACCAGGGAACCCATACCTTCCGGCCTCCCGGGCAGGGATATGGGCAGGACTGGGTGCTGGTACTGGATGCCCGGCAGGAAGTCCGGTAAGAAGCCGGGTAAGAGAATCCGGCTGCCACATACGATGAAACCTTACCGGAGCGTTCTGGTAGCAATGAAACACCGGATCCTACCCTTCCTGGCGCTGCTGGCCTTCACCAGCCTGCGAGCACAAAACACCCAACCGGAGTGGAGCACCATTCAGGCACAGGTGTTCCAGGCCGACACCGCCACCTACAACGAACAGAAGATCGGAGTACTGCGTCTATCCCAAACCGGTACCCTGCAGGTGTCACTGCGGGGAACGCTGCGGCCGGCCGAGAATATCCAGCTGCTATCCCTCCGCTCCTACACCACCGACAGTGCGGGCAACCACTTATTATATGGTATCAAGTCCATGGGCAAAGCGGTGGAGCTGTACCTGGATGGTCCGCACGAGCTGATGGAGACCTATGCCGACGGCAAGATCACCCTGAAGCACGTTATCAACACCGGCACTTTCCATTTCAGTACCGAAGCCAGGGCCCTGGCCTTTTCCGATGCGCTGATGGCCCTGCGCAAAAAGCTGTCGCCCTACCAGGGTAACCCGCGGAATAAATGGGGACAATAAATTAAGCCACTCAATGGTGGTATATTTGAAGGAAGCATCCACCATTATGAATATCATCCAAACAGGCATCTGTTCCTACGGCATGAGCGGCAAGCTGTTCCATGCCCCCTTCATAGAAAGTCACCCCGGCTATGAGCTAACGGGAATCGTTGAGCGCCATAAGGAAGAATCCCGCGGGCGCTATCCCCTCTCCAAGCTTTACCGTTCCTTTGAGGAGCTGCTGGCCGACCCATCGATCCGGCTGGTGGTGGTCAATACGCCGGTGCAGACCCATCACGCCTATGTGAAGGCGGCGCTGCTGGCCGGCAAGGATGTGATCTGCGAAAAGCCATTCACCGTAACTGCGCAGGAAGCCGAGGAGCTGGACCAGCTGGCCAAAGAAACGGGGCGTTTCCTGAGCGTGTACCAGAACCGGCGTTACGACGGCGACTACCATGCCATCAAGAAGGTGGTGGACGGGGAGCTGCTGGGCCCCCTGCGGGAGGTGGAGTTCCGCTACGACCGCTACCGGGTGGCGGCCAGCGGCAAGGAACACAAGGAAGGGGCGCTGGCGGGTGCCGGCACCCTGCACGACCTGGGGGCGCACCTGGTAGACCAGAGCCTGCAGCTCTTCGGCTGGCCCGAGGCGGTGTTTGCCGACCTGATGACCATGCGCGACGGCGTGGATGCCAACGATTATTTTGAAGTGCTGCTCTACTACCCACGCATGCGGGTGAGGCTGAAAGGCACCGTGGTGGCGCGTTCCGCCCCGCCGGCCTTCATGCTGCACGGCATGCTGGGCAGCTTTTTCCAGGAGCGCTCTGACCAGCAGGAGCAGCAGCTGCTGGAGGGCGCCATCCCCACCATACAGCCCTGGTGCCCCGCCTCCAAGGGGCCCGACGGGTACCTGCACAGTGAGGCCAACGGCATCGAGATCAAGAAGACCATGCACAGCCAGCCCGGCAATTACATGGGCTATTACGATGACGTGTACCGGGCGCTGACGGGTCAGGGAGCCAACCCGGTTCCCGCCGGTGATGCGGTCAGCACCATGCGGATCCTGGATGCTTCGCTGGAAAGTTTTGCCCGCAAAGCGGTCATCCCCCTGAAATAGCCAAAGCCGCAGGAACAGAATACCCCGAAACACCCTATTTTTGCGGTCGCCGCCGCGGCGGCAATTTTTATTAACATTAACAGGGGTCCGGCAGCGGCAATGCGGCGGGACCGATAGTTTTGTTCTTTATCAACCATTATGAGAAAATTTGTAGTAGCCCTGGCGGCGCTGGTGATCAGCCTGGGCGCAGTGGCGCAGACCGATTCCACCGGAAAGAAAACCAAAAAAGACTGGAGTAAGGTAAAGCTGACCGGAAGGGCCAACGACCATTTCATGTTCCAGTTCGGGTACGACGGCTGGGCCAACAAGCCCGACAGCATTGCCACTACCGGTATCGGAAGGCACCTGAATATCTATTTCATGCTGGATTTCCCCTTTAAGGTAGACCCGCGTTTCAGCGTGGGACTGGGAGTGGGCATCGGGTCCAGTAATATCTTCCTGGACAAGCAGGAGGTGAAGATCGCGGGAACCACTCCCGAGGTGGAGTTCCGCAATGTGGCCGACACCAACCATTTCAAGAAATACAAGCTGGCCAATACCTGGGCCGAGGTTCCGGTGGAGCTGCGCTGGGTAGCCAATCCCGAGAACAGCAACAAGAGCTGGAAGGTGGCTATTGGCGCCAAGATCGGCACCATGCTGAACGCGCATACCAAGGGCAAGAACCTGGAGAACAAATCCGGCGGCAGCATCAACAACTACACCATGAAGGAAAGCAGCAAGCGCTACTTCAACACCACCCGGCTGAGTGGTACGATGCGGTTCGGGTACGGCAATTTCACCCTGCACGGGGCCTATCAGATCACGACCCTCTTCAAGGACAACCAGGGACCGCAGGTGCGGCCTTTCAGTATCGGGCTGACGCTGAGCGGACTTTAAGTTCCAGCGCACACCAACCAAAGAATATCAGGGCGGGCCTTCTACGGGCCCGCTTTTTTTATGCTATTTTTGAACACTTAACACGAGAGCATTTGATAGAACGTAAACAGGTAATCACAGACGAGAAAGCCGTGCTGGTAGGCGTGGTGCAGAAAGACCAGAACGAGCAGCAGGTAAAGGAATACCTCGAGGAACTGTCCTTTTTGGCCGAGACGGCCGGAGCCGTTTCCACCCGCCGCTTCATGCAGAAGCTGGCCCATCCGGACAGCAAGACCTTTATCGGCAAGGGAAAACTGGAAGAGATCAAGGACTATATCACGGGACGCGACATCAACCTGGTGATCTTTGACGATGAGCTCACCGGCTCGCAGATCACTAATATAGAAAAGGCGCTGGGGGTCAAGACCATTGACCGCAGTGACCTGATCCTGGACATCTTTGCCCGCCGCGCCAAGAGCGCGCAGGCCAAAGCCCAGGTGGAGCTGGCGCAGTACCAGTACCTGCTGCCCCGCCTCAAAGGCATGTGGAAGCACCTGGAACGGCTGGGAGGTGGTATCGGAACCCGCGGACCGGGAGAAACCGAAATTGAGACCGACCGCCGGATCGTAAAGGAGAAGATCAGTCTCCTCCGCCGCCGCCTCCGCGAGATCGACAAGCAGGCCTTTACCCAACGCAAGGACCGGGGCGAGTTTATCCGCGTGGCGCTGGTAGGTTATACCAATGTGGGCAAGAGCACCATCATGAACCTGCTGGCCAAGAGTGAAGTGTTCGCGGAGAATAAACTCTTTGCCACCCTGGACACCACCACGCGCAAGGTGGTATTTGATACGACCCCCTTTTTATTAAGCGATACGGTAGGATTCATCCGCAAGCTGCCCCACCACCTGGTGGAAAGTTTCAAGAGCACGCTCGACGAGGTGCGCGAGGCCGATATCCTGCTGCACGTGGTTGACCTTAGCCATCCGCAGTACGAAGACCAGTACAACGTGGTGAATAAGACCCTGCAGGATCTGAAGGTGACCGAAAAACCGGTCATCACCATCTTCAACAAGCTGGACCAGTACGAGAAGAACACCTTCGACGAGTGGCTGGAACCCGAGGTGCGCAACCAGATCCTGGAAGAGCTGCGGGAGCGCTGGGAGAACGAGACCCTGGGCAACTGCGTCTTCATTTCTGCCATCGAGCGCCGCAACCTGGAAGGGCTGCGGGCCACCATCCTGAACAAAGTGCGGCAGCTCTACCGCGAGCGCTATCCCTACAAAACCGAATTCTACTGGAGTGATGAGCCCCAATCTTAAGATCAGTCGCTGGTACAAGATCGCGGAGAGCGAGGAGGAGCTGGACTTTGCCGCCAATAATATGGCGCTGGGTGAGGTGGATGGGAAAAAGATCACGATCGGCCGGCACCAGGGGCAGCTATTCGCCTTTGCCTACAAGTGCCCGCATGCCAGCGGGCTGCTGGCCAATGGTTTTATCGATGCGCTGGGTAATGTGGTCTGTCCCCTGCACCGCTATAAGTTCAGCATGGCCAACGGGCGCAATGTTTCCGGTGAAGGATATTACCTGAAACACTGGCCCGTTGAAGTCCGTGCTGATGGTATATATGTAGGAATGTAATTACCCCGCCTGCAAATCGGTCACCAGGTCATAATCGGTTTCCTGCTTCAGCGGGTCGTGAACGATTGGTTGCCTCCTTTCCGGAGACTCCCAGGGATTATGATCCACCTGCATTTGGTTGGCGAAGCCACCCATGGCGGGGTCGAAGCCCTGTTTAAAAAAGCCATAACCCATGCGGGCAGCTTCCACCTGGTCGTAGGTGCCGCGGTGCCCGTAATCGTTCGGATGCGAGTCCTGCTGAGGGGCGGCGGTCTTTTCACTACGGGAAGGATCCAATATGCGGATCTTCCGGACGGGACCGGGTTTCGGCTGGAATTTTTTCATGGCAGACTTGTTTTAAGGTGAAACAATCGTTGAATAAAAGGCCGCAATTATCCTGCCTGAATTCCACAAAATGGGCTTCTGGCAGGAGAATTATTTGAAAGGTATTACCAGTCTTCGCGGCGAATCCTGGAGCCGGCATAACCATATCCGCTGCCACGGGTATCGCGGTAGTTGTTGCTCCAGTCGGTGCGCGTGTCTTCATAACCCGAGCGGCCCCTGCCGTAGTTGCGGCTGGTCATGCG
>CBFGLD010000095.1:0-9965 GCA_965649495.1 uncultured Flavihumibacter sp.
GGCGAGCTGCGACAGGTCGACGTCGCGCTCGCGATCCAGCTCGCGGCGCAGGTCGTCGATGGCGGTGTGCATCGCGGACTCGACGCGGGGCCAGGTGGCCTCGTCGAGCTGATCTTCGAGTTCCTCATCCATAGCCGGGGCCACCCAAACCGGGCAGGTGGCAGAAAGGTAAGTAGCCAGCAACAAATTATCACATTGCCCGGATGCCATTTTTGCGAGCGTATTACAACTGAGTGGAGCAATGATCATGAGGTCAGCCCAGCGACCAAGCATAACGTGATTTGCCCAGGCCTGTTCATCAAACAGCTCAATAGAAACTTCCTGTTTTGACAGCGTGGATAAGGTAAGAGGACTGACGAAATCCCGGGCGGCCGGCGTCATGACAACTTTCACGCTTGCACCGTTTTTTATGAGAAGCCGTACGAATAAAATGGATTTATATGCAGCGATACTGCCAGTAATTCCCAATAAAATTTTCCTTCCCTGCAACATAGATTAAAATTAGCGTTTTTCCGGGACGAGCTAAAATACAGATGCCTGGTATACGAATACCAGGCACCCTTAATATAATGCAAATTAGCGATTAGCTAAACAGCTTGTCTTCGTTTTTCCGGTAATAGACTTTTTCTTCCATAAATTCCTGAGTTGCCATTAAAGCAGGATTGGGCATACGTTCGTAGGCGCGGGAAATTTCAATCTGCTCTTTATTCTCATGAATTTCTTCCAGGCTATCTGTATGGGTGGCAAACTCCTCGAGTTTGTTATGAAGCTCTTCCTTTATGGCAATATTGATCTGGTTTGCTCTCTTAGCAATTACAGCAATTGACTCATACAAATTACCAGTTTTCCCCTTGATCTCCAGCAGGTTCTTAGCCTCTGCCACATTACTGGTATTGGAACTAAGCTGACGTCTTAACTTGCTCATTCTTTATTGCTTTAATATTGTTTTGCGATAAAATTAAGAAATTTTCTACATCATTCAGCAGCTTACTCTCAGGAAAACGATCCGTGAACTCATTACACTCCTCGATAACCTTTTGAAACCGCTCTTCTTTCTTTTCGTCAATACTCAATGTAGCGTACTCAAAATAAGACTTGATTACATTCAGCTTATACTCCTCACTTTTATCACTATCGGGATAGTTATTCATGAGGTTGGTGTAGGCTATGGCTGCTGCTTTATACTGGCGGAGATTATAATAGAGTTCTGCACTTTTCATTTCCTTGGTTTCCAGCTTCACCCTCAGTTGCTCAATGATCTCTGCTGCCTCTTTATTTCGCTCAGAACCGGGATGTGTATTGATAAATGCCTGCATTAAACCGATCGCTTTCTGGGAATTGGTTTGATCCAGCTCCACTTTAGGTGATTGTTTATAGTACGTGTAGGCTCTCATGTATTCCATTTCCTCAGCACGTTTGCTGGTTGGAAATACTTCGGTAAACCCTTTAAATAAGTTCTCCGCATTCAGGTAGTCGCGCATATAATAAGCGCAATAAGCAAACTTATAATATACATCTTCAAATTTTTCGTTACCCTTTAACAGCGGGAACAGTTCCTCATACAGCTGCTGCGCATAATTGTATTTTTTCTTAGCATAATACTGGTCAGCCATCCGGAGTTTATAATCATAGTCTGTGCTTTTTTGCACTTTGGCAAACTTAGAACAGCTGGAACCCAGGACGGCTATCATTAATAAAATAGATACAATTACTCTCATAAAAGGCCTGCAAAGTTAACAGATTTGCCAAATATAAAAAAACCCCGCTGATGCGGGGTTTTAATTATCTCAAAATTAACCTTTTAGCCTTTCCTTCTCAGGTTGGGGTGAGGGGCTGGTACGGCGTTAGGGCCTTCTTCACTGGTTCCATCTCTCAGATCAACCGTATTGGGATCTCCACCACCTTCGCCATACTTAAAGATAAAGCGGTCTGCACTGATACCTTCTTTCTCTACAAAGTAGTTAATTACCGCATTTACCCGATCCCAGCTAAGCTGCTGTGCAGATTTGCTGGATTCACCATATCCGATTACCGCGATCTTACAAGTAGGATTATTCCTGATTTTTTCAGCAACACTGGCAAGTACCGCTTTAGCATCGTTGCTAAGTGCTACAGAACGACCGGAGAAGCTAATGCTTGGGAGGTCTCCAATATTACAGGTTGACTTGGGAGCAAAACCACCCTCGCGCAATTCTTTACAACAAGCTGGTTCAGGACACTTACCAATACCATCAGCATCAACAGGCTGGCATTGAGTAGGTGTAATGAGTTCCTTATCCTTGAAGTCAGGAACACCATCTCCATCGGTATCCTTGCTGACACCATGCGTATCAACCGGGGCTCCCTGTGGAGTATTCGGCTCCAGATCGAACTGATCCGTCACCCCGTCACCATCGGCATCATCCAGAATGGGTTTCGGCAATTTCATATGCTTGGGAGCATTCAGGTCATTATAAGCATAATCAAGCGGGTTCAGCCAATACAAGGGTTCTGTACGCTTAGAGCCAAGGTTCATATTGATGCCCAGGGACAACATATTATACGTATCGTAATCACGGGTCAACACCGCATCGCCCGCAGCGGATTCTTGCCAGCGCTGGCCATCCAGCAGGTCGTCTTTGGTCAGCGTTATTTTTTCTTCCAGGGCAATATTGAACTTATTATTCAATTTGTAAGCTACCCCAAAGCCAAAATTATAAACAGGGCGGAATGTTTTACCGCCAATTTTAGCGCGGGCATCTTCGTAACCTTCCGCATCTGTTTCATAGCTGTCGTCCAGCAAATCCTTCAATGCTTTCCGGGTATCCTTTCTATCCTTATATACACCACCCTGGATGCCGCTGAAATCATACTTGGTATCACCATTCAGTGCATTCACTTTCGTGTCATAGATCATGCCGCCAAAACCAGCAATACCATACAGGTTCAAATTGGATTTTGCTTTATGAAAGCGAATATTGGTCAGCGAGAAAATACCCTGGAGCGTCAAATCCTGGATATTGGTCTTGTAGTTATAAAATATGGGTTCACCGCCGGTGAGCTGGCCCGTAGAACCTCTTCTCTTTGCATCATAACCATTTTCAACCCATGCATCGTTCTTTTGGTAGTTAGTGGCGGAACTCCAATGGAGGCCTTTACCAATACCATAATTATATTCCAGACGCAGAGAGAGTACGTATCCTAATGCTTTTCTAACATGCGCACCAAAACCAATCTGAGGCCATAAAGCGGGAACATCACCGCTTACACCGAATGCACCTACTTTCAGACCTACTTCCCACTGGTTGCGGGGTTTAGCAGGAAATGGGTAAGTGTTGTTCATGAATTCATTGTGCTGGGGTAAACTTTTACGGGGGATTAGCGACGAGTCCTGAACATCATAACTCGTCCCAATCTGGGCAAACGAGGCAGACGCAAACATGCACAGTAAACCTAGAAGTGCTGTGTATTTTTTGCTTGACATAAACGAATTTTATAAGTAATGGTTAATGAATTTAAAGGATACAGTATTCCAAAATCAGCACAAAAATATCCATTCGCACGTAAATACCAAATATTTTCAATATCTAAACTGCGGTTAACCTCAAGAGAATCAATAATTAGACCATTGCAAAATCTATCGCGCTGCTTGAAAATGGCTGGCATTGTAGTAATTTGCCGGGGTTATTTCCAAGCATGAAATCATCACACTCAGTCATAGCCGAAGAACTGGAACTGTTCGAAAGCCGATTCAAAGATGCCGTTAAAAGCAAGGTACCCATGCTGGACCGGATTACCAGCTTCATAGTAAAACGGAAAGGAAAGCAGCTCCGGCCTATGTTTGTGCTGCTGACCGCCAAACTCTGTGGCGGGATAACCGAAACCACTTTTCGGGCGGCATCACTTGTAGAGTTGCTGCATACCGCCACCCTGGTTCACGACGATGTGGTGGATGAATCCATGGAGAGGCGGGGTTTTTTTTCCACTTATGCCCTGTGGAAAGCCAAAGTATCTGTCCTGATAGGCGACTATTTACTGGCCAAGGGCTTACTCCTTTCCCTGGATAACAATGATTTCAGGGTACTTCAACTCATGTCTGAAGCGGTGAGAAGGATGAGTGAAGGTGAATTGCTTCAAATTGAGAAGTCCAGGACCTTAAACCTCGATGAAGCCATTTACTTTGAGATCATTAGTAATAAAACCGCTTCCCTGCTGGCTTCCGCCTGTGCGGCAGGTGCGTTCTCCTCGGCAGGAAACGAATCCCATGCAGCAACCATGCGGAATTTTGGCGAAAAGGTGGGCATTGCTTTTCAGATCAAGGATGACCTGTTTGATTATGGTGCTGAAGATGTTGGTAAGCCGACCGGAAACGATATCAAAGAAAAGAAATTGACCCTACCTTTAATATATACCCTGAATAATACGGATAAAACCACCCGGAGAGGTATTATCAACACTATTAAAAATGATAATAAGAATCCTCAAAAGGTCCGGGAAGTGATCAGTAAGGTTATCGAAACAGGCGGAATGCGCTATGCAACCGACAAGATGTACCAATACCGGGATGAAGCGTTGGATCTTTTGTACCAATTCCCGGAAAATGAAACCCGGAATGCATTAGAAGAGCTGGTCCGCTTTACGACCGATAGAAAATTCTAAATGACGGCTATGGAGAAGCGATGGAAGGAACTGGATGCAGCAGCGTCAGTAGTGAATGACTTGCAGAAAAATCTGGGGATACATCCCGCCATTTGTAAAATACTGGTGCAAAGGGGGATCACCGATTTTGAATCGGCCAGGGCATATTTCCGGCCCGATCTTTCCCAACTGCATGATCCCTTTCTCATGAAAGACATGGATAAAGCCGTTGATACGATCGTTCAGGCCATGCAAAACCGAGAGAAGATCCTGGTCTTCGGAGATTATGATGTGGATGGAACCACTGCAGTTGCCTCCATGTATCAATTCCTGTTGCAGGTTTACGAATCGGACCGGCTCGATTATTATATCCCCCACCGTTACCGGGAAGGCTACGGCATTTCCCAAAAAGGAATCGAATACGCCCTTGAAACCGGTGCCACCCTGGTTATTTCCCTGGATTGTGGTATAAAATCCATCGATTTAATAGCCTACGCACGGGAACTTGGGATCGAATTCATTGTTTGTGATCACCACCTCCCGGATGCCAGTCTTCCCCCCGCGGCAGCCATTCTTAATCCCAAACAACCGGGATGTGCATACCCCTATAAAGAATTGTGCGGAGCGGGTGTTGGTTGGAAGCTCATAACAGCACTAAGCCGGCACCTGGGAATGAGTGATGAATATTTTCTATGTTACCTTGATTTGGTCGTAATCGCCATTGCGGCCGACATAGTGCCAATTACCGGCGAGAATCGCACCCTGGCCTACCTGGGGCTGAAAAGGGTAAATGAAAATCCATCTCCGGGTATTAAGGCCTTGATTGACCTGGCCAAACTGGGAGGGCAACCCCTCCAGATCAACAATCTGATCTTTGTGATCGCACCAAGGGTCAATGCTGCCGGCCGTATGGACGATGCCCGGCTGGCCGTTCAGCTCTTTGTAGAAAAGGATCCGATAAAAGCGGACCGGATTGCTGGAATATTACATTCCCATAACGACGACCGCAAAGAAGCCGATTTTACGATCACCGAAGAAGCGCTCGAACTAATTGAAAACGATGTTCGGAAATCAGAAAGGAGATCCACCGTTGTTTACCGCCCGCATTGGCACAAAGGTGTGGTAGGGATTGTTGCATCCCGGCTGATCGACCGGTATTACCGACCTACCATTGTTTTAACCAATAGCGGGGATATCGTGGCGGGGAGTGCAAGAAGTGTGGCGGGTTTCAATCTTTACGAAGCCATACATGCGTGCAGGGAACACCTGTTAGGATATGGCGGACATTTTGCTGCAGCGGGAATGACGCTCTTACCGGAACAAGTGGATGCCTTCTGCCAGAAGTTTGAAGCGGTAGTGGCAGCATCCATTCAGGAGGAACAACTTGTTCCCGAATTGATTATTGATGCAGCATTACAATTTTCTGATATCAAAACTTCCTTTTACAATATAATCCGGCAGATGGAACCCTTTGGTCCCGAAAACACCAAGCCATTATGGATAGCAAAAAAAGTTCGCAATAATGGCTGGAGTAAAATTGTCAAGGGCCAGCACATAAAATTTTGCCTGACACAAAACAATATCATCTTTAACGGGATAGGATTTGGACTGGCGGAAAAATTTCACCTCATTGAAAATAACCAACCGGTGGATATTGTTTTTACCATCGAAGAAAATGAATGGAATGGCAACAAACACCTTCAATTAAGGATTATCGATGTAAAATCATCTACGGGATCCAGCACCCTGCCGGACCCCGTAGCATAAATTATCAGGACTGCGTGTTTGCCAGTTCATTCTTGTCACCCATAAGTTCAACACTCCTTTCTATAAAGGAAGTCAGTGCTCCTCCTTTTAACAATCCCTGGGATAAGAGCGCAAGGTCGGCAAGATTCCGCGCCATTTTTTTCCTGGTGGATTCATCCTCATGGGTAAGGATCTGCTTGTATATAGCGTGATTTCCATTGACCGTAAGCGTTACCTCATCTGGCATGCTGGCATAAAAACTCCCCATAGGACCGCTTACTGCTGCCATATCCTTCATCCTGCGCATGAATTCCGGCCTGGTGGCAACTACAGGTGAGGCGCCTGGATTCATCCCTTTTATTTCTACGGTCAAGTGCAAACCTTCGGGACTCTGTTCAAACAACGCTTTTAATTGTTCCTCTTCTTCTTTATTTAATACAGATGCTGCATTTTCCTGTTTATCAACCAGGTTGTCGGCGATATCGGCATCCACCCTTACAAAATGGACATCATTCCATTTCATTTCCATCTGATTAATAAATGCGGCATCCACAATGGTTTCCAACTTAACCACCTTATAACCTTTGTCGCTGGCGGCCCGGATAAATCCATCCTGTTGAACGGTATCCGTTGCATAAATGATTACCAGTTTACCATCTTTATTTTTCTGTAGCTCTGAAGTGGCATTCCTGTATTCCTCCAGGGTGTAAAAGTCAGTTCCAACGGCATCCTGCATAATGTGAAACTTTTCCGCTTTTTCCAGGAACTTATCATCTGTCATCATACCGTATTTGACAAACAAGCCAAGGCTTTCCCATTTTTCCTGGAAAGAAGTCCGGTCTTTGTTGAATATCTCCTCTAATTTATCAGCTACTTTACGCGTAATGTGATTATTGATCTTTTTCACGTTTGGATCGCCCTGTAAGTAACTGCGACTCACATTCAAGGGTATATCCGGACTGTCTATGACCCCTTGTAAGAGCATTAAAAACTCGGGTACGATATCCTTGACTTCATCTGTTACAAAAACCTGGTTGCTGTATAGCTGAATCTTATCTTTTTGAATCTCAAAACTCTGCTTGATCTTGGGGAAATACAGTATTCCGGTAAGATTGAAAGGATAATCCACGTTCAGGTGTATCCAGAACAGCGGCGGTTCATTGTAAGGATACAATTCTTTGTAAAAAGACTGGTAATCCTCAGGCGTAAGTTCCGATGGTTTTCTTGTCCACGCCGGAGTAGGATTATTTATCTGCTCTCCTTCAAAGTAAATGGGCACAGGGAGGAACCGGCAAAAACGATTCAGTACAGCTTTTATTCTTGCAGCATCCAGGAACTCCTGGCTCTCTTCATTTATATATAAGATAATATCAGTCCCCCTTTCCTCTTTGTTGGTTTCCTCGAGGGTGTATTCCGGGCTTCCATCACATTCCCATTTCACAGCTGGAGCTTCCCGGAAACTCTTTGATATCAGTTCTACTTTATCACTGACCATAAAGGAGGAATAAAAGCCAAGGCCAAAATGACCAATAATATTATTCTCATTTTGACCCTTATATTTTTTAAGGAATTCTTCTGCACCCGAAAAGGCTACCTGGTTAATGTATTTGTCTACTTCTTCAGCCGTCATACCGATACCCTTATCCGAGATGGTTAATGTTTTAGCCGAAGTATCCAGTGTAACCACAATCGAAAGATCCCCTAATTCTCCTTTCGCTTCACCCAATGAGGAAAGTGTCTTTAATTTCTGGGTGGCATCCACTGCATTGCTAATAAGCTCCCGTAAAAAAATATCGTGTTCGCTGTACAGGAACTTTTTAATTATGGGGAAAATATTCTCCGTTTGTACTCTGATACTACCCTTTTGCATGATGTTCTGTTTTAGCAGTTTATTAGTACCTGCATGGAACAAACGAAATGCCACAGCGCTGCCAGCAAGAAAAATCAGCAATTTTGTCAGAAATCTTACCCTTTACGCTGTCGTCTTCCTTCAGTAACTTCAATTCCGGCATAATATTTTCAATTCATAATACTCAGATAATCAATTGAAAGTAGTGAAGCTCTATCCGTGGCGGTTGCCACGCTGGGTGAAATGGATTTTGGGGACCGTTCTGGTCGTATTCCTGGTCATTTTGGCTGGGCTTTTTGCATTACAAACCAGTATCGGCCAACAATGGCTCAAAGGAAGAGTGGATCATTATGTAGAAAATAAACTTGGAAGCAAAATAATTATCGGTCAGTTGAAGCTACAGGGTTTCCGACAAATCACCCTGAACAATCTGACAATTTTTGACCAGCAGGATCAACCCATTCTGCACAGTGATAGTTTAATGGTGCGCCTTCACCTGCTGGAACTATTAAGGAACCGCCTGGTAATCCGGGAATTATCGTGGAAAAACGTACTCCTCAATGTTTACAGCGATGCGTCTAAGAAACTTAATTATCAATTTATACTGGACAGCCTGGGGAAAGACGCTGCTTCTGTGGATACTGCAGAAAAAGATCCAACAGCAACCCCATTGCAATTCCGGATTGGACAATTAAATCTCCAAAACCTGACAGTTCGCTATGAAGATGGAGCGGCCGGACTTGCATCTGCCATGAAAATAAACGCACTCCTGGTTACAACAGACCACATAGATCCCTATCAGGGAATCTATGAGTTCCGGCAAATCAGGATCGACGGATTACAGGGTTTTTATTCACGGGAAAGTGTGGAACAAAAAAACCCTATAGATCCTGTAGATTCTGCCACCAGTGCGATTCGGCTGAATGCCCGGGCCTTGCTGATCAATCAGTCTACCTTTGAATACAGCGATAATACCAATGGGATCAAAACAGGATGGAATCTACCCAGGGCAACTTTCCGATTATTTTCATTGCATCTTGACCGTCAGGTACTAAATTCCGGGTATACAGAACTGATCAAGCCCTCCGGATATGTACATCGAAATGCCAGTAAAGATAGCGTCAGCAATTCAGGAAATGCGAGTTGGCTCGTTACCAGTCCATCATTAAAAATTAAGGATGGGCGTTTTCGTTTCATGGATGTTCAATCCCGACACAGTCCATTTAAAAATGCATTTGATCCCACCCATTTTTATCTATCGCCTCTTGATGTCACCCTAAAGAACTTTTCTTATACTGACACATTAATAAATGCCGGGATCGCAGACCTCCAATTCACGGAGAAGTCCGGTTTTATGATAAAAAATGCTTCCGGAAAATTCACCTATACTGACAGCAGGATACGATGGGAAGATATGCACCTGGAAACACGGGAAAGTCTAATTAAAAGGTCAGTGGAGCTTTCTGTTCCATCCTGGAATAAAAAAGAATATTCCCCCGCCAATTTCAGGATCCTTGCAGACCTTGCTTCCGCGCAACTCCAATTATCAGAGCTATTATACTTTGTTCCGCAGATGGAACACGATCCTTCACTCAAAAAAATATGGAACAAATCCATTCATGTTACGGGTAAAATAAGTGGTTTTCTAAACAACCTAGATATCCGGGATTTTAAATTTTCAGATAACTATGGCAATAAAATAGAGGCCGATGGCAAGATTCGTAATGCCCATGAATCCACCCGAATTTTTGCC
>CBFGLD010000096.1:0-9960 GCA_965649495.1 uncultured Flavihumibacter sp.
AAAAAAGTTAGTAGAAGTGTTGGTTTTATGGTCTGAGACATTTGCCCGCTTCCGGATAGTGGATCCGCAAACCAGAAAATAAGAACTTAACAGCGTGTAATTCCACAAAAATCATTCCCAAAATTTCCGGCACCTGGAATTCCAAACTTAACTAATGCCTTTACTCTCTGACAATAAATTACCACAATGTAGAATTGCAATGCTTGCTAATCATGATATATTACCGCAGTAAAACAACCTGACCTATCTGCTGACCCTAACCCTGATCGTTGGGAGTGAGCAGGCAAAGCTGATCTGTAAGATGCAGGATTGATTTCATCTATTTCGTAAATAAAAATGTTGGTTGGTGTTTTAGTCATCGTGTAACAAAAGCTAATCAACAATCGTTTGACTGAAAAAAGATGAAAACAACATTCACAATTATATTCACTCTCATTTATCTGACTATGGCAGCGCAGTTGCCTAAGACGAAGGTTATGACCTTAGGAACCTTTCATTTTAACTTTCCAAATTTAGACGCCACACAAATTAAGGCAAAAGATCAAATCGACGTACTAGCTCCACCTTATCAAAAAGAAATAGAGACTATTGTTGCCAAAATTGCAATGTTTAAGCCAACTATTATCGTTATTGAGAGACAGCCAAGTGACCAAGACCGTACGGATTCAATTTTTAACCAATATTCCCAAAACAATTACCAACTTAAGAGAGGTGAGGAAGAGCAGATCGGATTTAGATTAGCAAAACAATTAGGATTAAAAAAACTGTACTGCGTTGATGAATGGGGAAATTTTACTGAACGAATTAAGCGCATTGTAAATGGAGAGGATAGTATTGAGGCAAAAAGATTTGAAGGCTTTTTTGAAAAAAATCCTGACTCATCAAAACGTTTTATGAATACGCCGAATTTTAAAAAGGAGGGTATTCTTGCAGCTTTAAGGCAACTCAATGATGAAGTGAATATAAAAAAGGATTTAGGTAATTATCTTATTGGATTGTTTAAATATGAATCTAAAGAACATGATTTTGCAGGTGTTGATTTTGAAACAGGCCGATGGTTTAGCAGAAACTTAAAAATATTCAGAAATATACAGAGAATAAGTACCAACTCATCGGACAGGATTTTGGTAATATACGGTGCAGGACACATGAATATTCTAAACTACCTCTTTGATTGTTCGCCGGAATATAAACGTGTAACGACAAATGATTTTCTGAAATAAAAACAGCAACCAACATTGAGTTTTCTGTCGTGCCGGGTGACAAATATGCTATCACCTTCCTACCCCTGATGAACTTCAGTTCAGGCTGGCCGCGTCACAGATGAACTTTTGAATTGTTAGCAACTTATGTAATTTTAATCAGCAACAGTCCGGGCTGACGTATTCCAAAGTCCTGTACGGCAGCAATGCTGCGGACCGTTAGTGGCAATGTTGCCGAACCATAAGTAAAGAGGCCAAAATATAAATGGACGATTACAAAAAATACTTTTTTAAATTCATAAGGATAAGTTATCCTAATGAGTTTGACAGTATTATTGCTGACACAGACAACAACTATAAAATAATTTCGGCTGATACAACTTTTGCAAAGACTTCAAATAACCCCATTGACAGGCGACATGATTTTAGTTCCTATTTTTTAGCACTTATAAAAACACTTGACGCCAAAGCGGAAACATTTGAAAACATAAGAAAAACCTGTCTTCAAATAACAACGGATTATGTTCAACCGAAAAACAAAATGCAGGGATTTTTCAAACGGCTTTTGCCTAAATTGATAAAAACCTGGTTCGGACAGATACTTATAAAGTCATTTCATAACCGAGTAAGTGTGAACTCAAATGCTGAGGGTTTTAGAGCAAACATAATTACAGACAAGCAAGAAACATTTGGACTTGGTTACGGCATTGACATCATAGAATGTGGAATTTGCAAACTGTTTCAGAAACATAAATTTTCAAAATACGCTTCAATTCTTTGCGAAGTTGACGAAGTTACTTCGGGTTTTGCAGGACTACAACTCATTAGGACAGGGACAATAGCAAACGGAGCAAAAAAGTGCGACTTTAGATTTAAGCTGGAAGAAAAGCGAAATTGACAAAAGATCACAAATTTGATCACCTTCACGAATGGTGTACCCACCGGGTTGTAACAGAGAGGCAATTCAATATGGCGGATCTGAAATGTTTTTTAATTCAGCACTGCATTGATTTTTTCCCACAGCGCATTGTCAAACCCGGAGACGGCGAAATCGGGATTGGCGGCGTCGGAGGCTTCGCCCATGCGTACCACCACCATTTTCCTGGAGGGGATCACATAAATCCGCTGGTCCCTGGCGCCCATGGCCGCAACCATATCGGCCGGGGCATTGGGTACCAGCGTACCCGTATAAACGGACTGGTCCGTGGGCAGCATAAATGCAGACTTCCCGTTCAGCCACCACAGGTATCCATAGGCGGGATTGAGGGACTGGGAACTATTGGTGCTTTCCGTGAAGAAGGATTCGTTTACCACCTGCTCCTGATTCCATTTCCCCTTGTTCAGTGCCAGCAGTCCAAACCGGGCCATACTCCTGGCGGTGCTGTGGTAGATGGTGAAGATGGTGCCGAAATTCCAGCGTCCGTCCATCCCGATTTTATTTTTCAACCGGGCATTGAAATAGGTTTCAAAATTCTGCCCGCTGGCTTCTGCCACAACATCGGTCAGTATCTGGAACACATTACCATACGCCCAGCGGGTGCCGGCATCGGCAACATAGGTGAGATTGGATTTTACGATCAATTGTTTGGAGTCGTCGATACCCGAGGTCATGGTCAGTAAATTTCTTACGGTAACCAGGTTTTCCTTTTCCAGCGACATACTCGTCCACCCGGTTCCGATATAGTCCGACACTTTGTTGCTGATATTGATCAGTCCTTCGTTTTGTGCCAGCCCGGTAGTGGTGGCCACGAGGGTCTTACCAGCGCTGTTCCATTCCCATTCTGCCGTTGCGTTATGGCCGTTGAAATACTCTTCCATTACGATCCTGCCATTCACCAGGATCATGAAAGCCCTGGTGTTTTTCGATGCCAGGAAATCTTTCAGGGGCTGTACGGCATCCTGCTTCCAGCCCAGGCTTGAGGCGGATCGGGTTTCCCAGGTGGCATTACTGGAAGGGAAGTACATGGTATCGGTGGGCTCGGGCTGTGCGTCATCCGGGCTTTTGGAGCAGCCTGCAAGGGAAAACAGCAGGAACAGGTAGGTGAAGGGTTTCATGCGTTCAGGATTCAGTTTCCTGGTTCGACCATTGATCGCACCCAAAGTTTAACGGGTGATCCATGCTGCCAGAAGGAAATCAAACGCATACCAGCAGGAAATATTGCCATGTTTCCGGTCCGGGCTTCATCTAGTCCTTCACCTGTTCCAGGGGTATCACGATCTCAAAGCTGGCACCCTGGCCCGCAACGCTGGAAGCCTGGATGATGCCCCGGTGGCGGGCGATAATCTTTCGGGCGATGGCCAGTCCGATACCTGTTCCTTCGTATTCGTTCCGGGAATGCAGCCGCTGGAAGATCGTGAAGATCTTCTCCGCATAGATATTATCAAAGCCGATCCCGTTATCCTGGATACGGATGCGGCAGTAATGCCCACCGGGGTCGGGTTCGCTGTTAAAGGATAATTCCTTAACGATGGCGGAACAGATGCGGATCTCGGGCCGCTCCCCGGCCTTGCTGAATTTCAGCGCGTTGCTGATAATATTCTGGAAGACCTGGCGCATGTAACCGGGCACCATCTCCACCACGGGCAGTTCATCCACTTTCACCAGGGCGTCTTTTTCCGCGATGACCAGTTCCAGGTCGCTCAATACTTCGGCCACGATGTGGTTCAGGTCACCGCGTTCAAACTTACTTTCCGATGACAGCCGGGTAAAGGACAGCAGGTCGTTCACCAGTGCTGCCATCCGGGTAGAGGAGGCGATGATCTTATCAACATACAACAAAGCCCCCTCGCTGAGTTCCTGGTGGTGACGGTCTTTCACCAGGTTGCTGAACATGCTGATCTTGCGCAGGGGTTCTTTCAGGTCGTGGGAAGCGATGGAAGCAAACTGCAGCAATTCGTTGTTGCGGGATTCCAGCTCCATATTGATCTTACGCAATTCTTCGGTACGTTCTTTCACTTTGGATTCCAGTACATCGCTCATGCGTTTCTGGTCGTGGATATCGGTGCAGGTGCCGAACCATTTAACGATGACGCCGTTCTCATCTTTCATAGGAAGCGCTCTTCCCAGGAACCAGCGGTAAGTGCCGTCGTGGCGGCGGAAGCGGTATTCTATTTCATAGTCATCGCCTTTTTCCAGGGCGGCATTCCATACTTTCCAGGCGCGGTGACGGTCTTCGGGATGCAGGACTCCATTCCAGGAGCTGCCCATTGACTGTTCGGGGGTTAATCCCGTGTACTCGTACCAGCCTTTGTTGTAATAGATGTGGTACCCGTCGGGCTGTGTCACCCAAACGAGCTGCGGCATGAAATCGGTCACGAACTTAAACTCCTGGTTGAGTTTTACCAGCTCGTCGTTAGCTTCCTGCAAGGCGTTGCGGGCGCTAACCTGGTCGGTCACTTCATAAGCGAAGAGGAGGATGCCGTTGATCTGGCGATTCTCATCCCGGGTGGCCTGGAAGATGATGTTCAGGTACCTGTCGTTATAGATGGAAACTTCCCTGCCCGTATAGGTTTCACCGGTCTGGAATACTTTATCGAGAATAGGGAGGAAGGACTGGAACGCTTCTCCGGCGAAAGCTTCCCCGAAGGTTTTGCCCACCAGGTCTTTTTTTCCAACGATATTCCGGAAAGAAGGGTTGGCCAGGGAGATATGGTGTTGCGGACCGGTTAGGGTACAGATCATGGCGGGAGCTTCCTGGAACAGGTTGTGCAGGATGGTCTTCTGCGCTTCGATGCCTGCTGTGCGGACCTGCACGAGGGCTTCCAGTTCGGTGTTAGAGGCCCTTAGGGCTTCGTTTTGCCGAGCGATCTCTTCGGAGGTACGGTCGGTGATGGCCCCCAGGAGGCGGTAGGGCACTCCGTGTTCCGTACGCAGCACGGTTCCTTTGTCCGTTACCGGTATATAATTGCCGTCGAATTTGCGGATGCGGTACGCAATGTTCCAGTCCTCGTCTTCATTGATGGCCTTGTTAACGGCTTCCTGCACCATCAGGCGGTCGTCCGGATGGATGGCATCCATCCAGAACGATATTTCGTTGGTAGCGGCTTCTTTCGGGTAGCCAAACCAGTTATAAAAGCTGTCGCTCCACCAGATATGGTTCTTTACCAGGTCGCGGTCCCAGATGGCATCACTGATGGCATTGGTGATCATGCGGAAGCGCTCTTCGCTTTGGGCAAGGTCCTGGGTGCGTTCTTTTACTTTTTCTTCCAGTTCCCGGTTCAGCAGGCGGTAATTTTCCTTGCTCCGGATGAGTTCGTGGTAGTTGTGTTTTAATTTTTCTTCGGCGGATTTTTTCTCGTCAATGTTCAGCAGGCTGATGACCATGCCATCGTCCATGGGAGCGGCCATCATTTCGTACCATCCTGCGTGGGAGGCCGTTTCCAGGTATAGTTCCGCCTGGTAGTGGACCGATTTTTCAATTACCTCCCGGAAGTGTTCCAACAGTTCCGGTTGCAGCAGGTTGGGAAGGTTCTGGCGCAGGCTGCTGCCAATATACGCTTCGTTGCTGCGTTGCATTAAGACGTCACTGGCAGGGTTGGCCGCGATCCATTTCAGGTCCACTACTTCTCCGGAAGCGTTGCGTACCGCACGGAAGGCCATGATGGCACTGCTGGTGGCATTGAATACACTGCGTATGATGGTGTTGAGTTCTTTCAGGTTGGTGATGTCAATGAAGGATATCACGGTTCCGTCGTATTTTTTATCCTGGCGCTCGTAGGGTAAAATGCGCATGAGGTTGAACCTTCCGCTGGTGAGCTCCACTTCTCTTTCCAGGGGTTGCTGGGTACGAACCACCTGCCGGATATCATCCATCAGTAGCTGGCCGTTCCTGAGGTTGGTAGAGATGTGTTCTATGGGCCTGCCGATATCGGATGTGATCAGGTTGATCATTTTTATGGCGGCGGGATTGAACTTGCGGATGCGGTAATGCCCGTCTACAAATACCTGCGCGATCTCGGTACTGCTGAAATAGTTGTTCAGGTCGTCGTTCAGTTCCACCAATTCCTTAATGCGCAACTGGTGTTCGGTATTGAGGGTGTGCAGTTCTTCGTTGAGCGACTGCAATTCTTCGTTGCTGCTTTGCAGTTCTTCGTTTGCAGATAACAGTTCTTCATTGCTGGACTGCAGTTCCTCGTTGGAGGTTTCCAGGCTTTCAACGGCTACCTGCAGGTTCATCCGGGTTTCTTTGAGTTCTTCCTCCAGTTCCTGGAGGTAGGACGCCGGGTGGTTAAGGGCAATTCCCGGCGCTGCTAATACAGGGCGCTGACTGTTTTCGTGTTGTTCGCTGAGCACGATCAGCAACTGTCCCGTACGGTGCGAGGGCCGGATGAAAATGGAAACATGGCTGTCCTGCTTTCCCGGTATGCGGGTGTTTAGCAGTGCTACTTCCTTGTTGTCTCGTATGCATTTCCGTATGGCGGCGCCCAGGCTGACAGACAATTCATTGCTCACCATTTTAAGGATGTTGAGCGCTGCAATGCGGTCGGGAAGTGCCAGGTATTTCCGGAAGTTGCCGATGGCTTCCTTGATCTCAAAATTCTTATCGATATACAGGGCAGCGAAGCCGTACTTTTCGGTTACTACCGCTTTAAAGTCTTCTGTTAGGTCGCGCAGCAGGCCATTGTCCTGGTGTATGATACCCGCGTCAGTAAACTTTCCGTTGCGGGATTGCCGTGCGGCCGGCAGGCGTTCGGGGTTGAAGCGGTTGTCGCTGTAAATCTTTTGGTAGATCTTCCATTTCCCGTTCATTTCCCGGAAGCCGTCTAAAATATTAACCGGGGCTTCGCTGGGGCCCAGGAAGAGGTAGCCTCCATTGTTGAGGGCAAACTGGAGGGTAGAGATGGTTTTTCGCTGCAGCAGGGTGTTCATATAGATGAGCATGTTGCGGCAGGAGACCAGGTCGTTTTTGATAAAGGGCGGGTCCTTGATAATGTTATGGCGAGCGAAAACGATCTGCTTGCGGATGCGTGGGTTAACGGTGAATTTATTTCCTTCCTGAATAAAGTATTGGTTGAGCAGTGCAATATCCAGTTCCTGCAAGGAGTTGTAATCGTAGGTGGCACGACTGGCAAACTCGATAGCATCCTGGTCAATATCGCTGGCGAAGATCTTTACTTCCAGGTTTTTGGATTCCTTTTGCAGGATGGTATCCAGCAGGATGGCCATGGTATAGGCTTCTTCACCGGTACTGCAGGCCACCACCCACAGCTTCAGGATATCGCCTTCCTCTTTCTGGCGCACCAATGGGGTGAGTACTGTTTCCTGCAGCAGGCGGAAGGCGTCCTGGTCGCGGAAGAATTTGGTCACCCCGATCAGGAATTCTTTTCCCAGCAGGCGGCATTCTTCGGGAGACTCTTGCAGGATGCCGATATAATCCTGGAAATCGTCGAGGTTAAGTTGTCCCATTCGCCGGGTAATACGCCGGAGGATGGTGGGAGTTTTATAGTTAGAAAAATCGTGTTGGCAGAATTTCTCCACGAGCCGCATTACCTCCGGCAGTTGCGATTCGGTAGGTTTACCGGTCACCCGGTATTGCGCGGGTTTTTCAATGATGTAGTTCAATATTTCCTGGGGCATCAAAGCAGGAGGGAGGCTGAAGTCGGCCACGCCGGTAGCCAGGGCGCTGTTGGGCATGCCGTCGAATTTGGCGGTTTGCGGTTCCTGCACCAGGACCAGCCCGCCGTTTTTGTTGATCTCGAGGATGCCCTTGGAGCCATCCGTGCCGGTGCCGGAAAGAATGATGGCAATAGCGGAGGGACCGGCATCCTGCGCCAGGGAGCGCAACAAGGTATCGATGGCGGTGTTGGGAGCTTTTTCGATGACTTTTTCAGCCAATTGCAGCTTCCCGTTTTTGATGGTCAGCAATTTATTGTTCGGGATCACATACACGCATTTGTTGCGAACCACCATTTCATGGTCAGCCTCCAGCACTTCCATATGGGTATGCTTGGCGATCAGCTCCACCAGCAGGCTTTTATAGTCCGGAGAAAGGTGCTGAATGATGATGAAGCTGAGGTTGTCATTGGGTGGCATGTTATCAAAGAATTCGTGGATGGCTTCCAGGCCACCTGCGGATGCTCCAATGGCTACGATATAATTTTCTGTGGATTCTTTATGGGAGAGGTATGCTGTCATCCAGTAATAGAAATTGTTCAGTTGTGCATAGTGGTTAGTACATAATCTTTGATGGACCGGTTGAGTTCATCGGCAACATCCAACTGTTCGGCCGTCCAGGGATGGGAGCTGTGAACAACGGTTTGTTGCCAGCTTTGAAAGGAAGCACGGGGATGGTATTTTTTTCCGTCGGCCTCAAAGAGAATGGTAGCTTCCGGGTTACCGCCCCAGGTGACACTTCGAACCCTTTCGCCGCGGAAGGCGATGAGGTAACGCAGGGAGCCGGCAGCCACTGGTATGGCCAGGATACCGCTGGCTTTTTGCGCATAATCGGCGGCGTGCTCGTATACCGAAGGCAGGCTGTGATGGGTGAACCGTTTACCGGGGTGAAAGGACTGCAGCCAATGCAGCAGTTCCGCCACCTGGTTTTGCGTGGGCGTATCACCGATCAGCCGGATGTCACGGTTCATCACCAGGGCCACCCCATCGGCGTCGAGGAGGCTGGTCACAGTGGTATCCAGGGCCGGGAAGCCCGAGGCATACAGCGATTCAGATATCCTTGCGTGTTGTTTCATTTTTTCAGTTTTTATCACCATTTTATCCTGCTCCAACAGGTTGGTGATGCGTGCCGATAAGGCTACGGATACCAGTTCTATCAGGGCACAGGTTCTGATATCCGGGAATCTCGCCGTCCGGTGATGGCAGGATACCAGTCCCCACAGGTTATTATTCACCAGGATACGGACCGACATAGAGGCGCCCACTTTCATGTTGCGCAGGTATTCCAGGTGCACTTCCGCAACGCTGCGGAGGTTGCTGACGGACAAATCCGTAAAGGAATTGGTCAGCGGGTTGATCACCGGGTAGAGGCGAATGGGCTGGTACGCTACATCGGGTATCAGCCGGTAGGGCGATTTCCGGTAGATCTCCCGCGCCTGCGGCGGGATATCCGATGCCGGGAATTTCAGTCCCAGGTAGGCATCCATCCCTTCCTCCATTTCCTCCGCCACCACGTCACCGTTCCATTCGGGGTCAAAGCGGTAGATCATAACTTTATCGAATCCCGATACCCGCCGGATCTCCCGCGCCGCCAGCCGGCACAGATCCGCGGTACTGGTGGCAGCGGCGAAGTCCAGGCTGATACGGTTCAGTTCGTAATAAGTTTCCAGGAACGGACCGTAGCCATCCTTTCGGCTCTCATTGCTGACCTCCAGAACAAAATACGTTCCATGGGTGGTCAGTTCTGCGGGCAGGGGATGCCCGCCAAAGCTCAGCAGCAGGGGAACTTTCACCGAACCCGTTGATAAAGAGATTTTTTTAATCTGTTGCATTTCCGCCTCGGGCAGCCAGTGGTGCAGCGATTGGCCAATGACCGACCGGATGGGTATTTGTAGAATTGTTTCCACGTTTTCACTCACCTGGAGGATCTTGTGGGTGTGGGTTTCCAGCACCAGGAGGAAGCCATGAGGTTGAATGAGATTGGTTTGGTTCAGCGGCACGCGGCCGCAGAAATCGGGATCCGGTCTGTTATACAGGCTCATGTAGTTTGTTTAGTTGAATCCAGTCTTTAAACGAAAGGAAGGTGGTTTGTGCGGCCATTATGATTGTTTGGGCCTGCTCTTGTTGTTGGTTAAGTGCTTCCAG
>CBFGLD010000097.1:0-9857 GCA_965649495.1 uncultured Flavihumibacter sp.
ATGGCGTTCCAGCAATTCATCGGGTATTCCCAGTTCTCGTCCCACCCGGCGTACTTCGTCCTTGAACAGGTAACGCAGCGGCTCCACCAACTCCAGGTGCATTTTCTCAGGCAAACCTCCTACATTATGGTGGCTCTTGATGGTTACAGAGGGACCGTGCACACTCACACTTTCTATCACATCCGGGTAGATGGTTCCCTGGCCCAGCATTTCTATGCCTTCAATCCTGGCCGCCTCTTCCTGGAATACGTCGATGAACAGCTTCCCGATCACTTTGCGCTTGGCTTCGGGATCGGTCTTACCCGCCAGGTCATTATAGAATTTATGCCGGGCATCCACCCCTTTTACATTGAGGTGCAGGTGGTCCTTATAGGTTTTCAGCACCTGCTCAAATTCATCCTTGCGCAGTACGCCGTTGTCTACGAAAATACCGTACAGGTTATCTCCAATGGCCTGGTGGATCAACATGGCCGCTACCGTGCTGTCTACTCCGCCGCTCAGGGCCATGATCACCTTGCGGTCCCCGATCTGCCGCTTCAGTTCCGAAACCGTATCGGTTACGAAATGTGCGGGTGTCCAATCCTGTGAGCATCCGCAGATCTCCACCAGGAAGTTGCGGATCAGCTTTTTGCCCTCAATGGAATGGTATACTTCCGGGTGGAACTGTACCGCCTGCAGCGAGCCGTCTCCCGGAGATTTTCGGAAGGCCGCAACCGGGATCGATTCCGTATCAGCCAGCAGCTCAAATCCTTCCGGCAGTTCTTTGATACTGTCGCCATGACTCATCCAGACCTGGGAAGTGCTGGTCATTCCCTTTAGTAATACATCCTCTTTGAGCACCCGCATGAGAGCCCTTCCATATTCGCGCTTATTGCTTTTTTCCACCCTTCCGCCAAATTGCTTCGCCGTCAGCTGTGCCCCATAACAAACCCCCAATACCGGAACCTGGTTGATAAAGGCACGGATGTCCACATCCGGTGCCGCTTCGTCGTTCACCGAAAAGGGCGATCCGGATAAGATAATACCTTTCAACCCTGGCTCAAAGGAAAAGGACTTGTGGTAGGGAATGATCTCACAATAAACATTTGCTTCGCGGACGGCCCTCGCTATCAATTGAGTATATTGTGAGCCGAAATCTAATATGAGGATTTTTTCTGTCATGGTGCCGCAAAGATAATTAACCGTTCGAGGATTCTGGTTTGAGCTTTTAAGTTTGGTTTGTATTTTCAACCTCTAATACCTGATTCATGAGAAATTATCTGCTCCTGCTGGCTGTCGCCGGTTTCTCACTTTCCTCCTGCGTGTTCAATACAGGGAAAAGGGTAGGGGGCGATGGCAGTAACAGCAGCGTTACCCGCCATCCCGGATCTTTCACCCAACTGGAACAAAAGGGCTCTTACGATGTGGTTGTCCGCTACGGCAACACCCACGAAGTGCTGCTGGAAGGCGAGCGGAATATCCTGGACCACCTGGAAACCGATATGGAGGGCAATACCCTGGTGATCCGCAGCAGGAAAGGATTTAACCTGCGCCCCACCCGACCGATCCGCATACTGGTCACCGCGCCGGACCTGGAATCTGTCCGCACCCTGGGTTCGGGCAATATCACCAGTGAAACCACCTTAGTGGATCAAAACGGGCTGGAACTCAGTTCCAAGGGAAGCGGCGATATCCGGGTAGAGGTGCAGACTCCCCAGGTCAATGCTTCCAGCTACGGCAGCGGTAATGTTCAAATCAGTGGCGAAACCCGTGAAGTGGTCCTGGAAACCAACGGCAGCGGTAACCTGGAAGCCATCGACCTGAAAACAGAATCGGCTGAAATCGATATCCGGGGAAGCGGCAATGCCAGCATCACTGCCAGCAAATCACTGGATATTGCCGTAATGGGCAGCGGCAATGTGAACTACAAAGGCAACCCTTCGATAAAGACCAATATCAAGGGAAGCGGGAATGTATCCAGGCTCGACTGACGGGCTCACTCGTAAAATTTCTGGTGAACCAGCTGTCCTTTCCTGTTATACTGCAGGATAGACCGGGTTCTTCCGTTTTCATCGCGGATGGTCCAACTGCCATACCTTTTGCCGTGGCGGTAGGCACCTGAATGCTTCCTATTAGCAGTGGCATCCCACTCTTCCCAATACCCTTCCCGTAATCCATTCTGGTAATAACCGGAATCCACGATCCTGCCACCGGCAGCATAATTGATGTACAGGCCGTGATGTAAACATTGCTCAAAAGGGGCCGATGGAAGGGATGCCCGGGCATCGGTTGCAGCCGCAAGTATCCGGGGATCCTCTTTGGCTTCCCTGGCCAATGGCGTAAATAGGAAGCGGGGATGTTTTTTTATTTCCTGCCCGATCCTTGTGTATTTGTCGTAGCTGTACGTGCGCACATACCGCGGGTTACCATCGGCATACCAGCCTTTCCAGGTGCCATCGGGGATGCCCTTGCGCAGTTTACCGGAATCCCGCAGTTTCGTTTCGGGATGCCAGCTGTTGTGTTCCATGTCAAATGACATCTGTGCGTCTGCGGTACGCTGGCCTGCCACTAACAGTGCCAGGGTCAGGAACAGGGGCATGACCAGGGGGATGCTTTTCATGTGTGCTGTAATGTGTGCGGTTATTGCTGCAAAATTACGGCAGTAAACCCCATGGCGGGTCGCGGGGGTGTTAAAAAAATGGCTGCAACTGGAATAGGAATTCCTAACCGGCAGTTATTTCAGTAAACGGAAGACAGGGTAGCGGTTGTGGTCGGGTTCGTAATACGGTGAATTGCGAAAGACCCAGGACAACTGCTGCGCCCCACTGTTGGCGAAAGCGGTATCAGCAGCCACTTTTTCTGCCAGTTGCTGCCGGAGCGCGGGGTTATCGCGCAGCAACTTCTCAGCAGTATCTTCAAATACATAGGAGCTGTAACCCTCTTTTTGTGTCAGTACCGGGTCAAAGAAATTCCAGGTAAAATAGGAGTCCATCGCTTCGGGTTCCAGTACCTCAATAATGAAACGCCTGGCCGCCTGGTCGGTAGGTACCAGGTAGTCGCCCCGGCGGAACGCCTTGCGGATCAGGCTTTTGCTTACCTGGACCGCGGTATTCAGGTGGTGGCCTTCAAAAGCACGCGGCGAAGACTGGTAACGTTCAATCCGGTAGGCTTCTACCTCCAGGGTGCTGTCTTGCTGCAAACGCTCCAGCTTCACCCCATTGTCCTGCAGCCGCTCGATCACTTTCCACCAGCCCTGGGGAATGATATAAGCCCGGGGAGCCGTTATCTCCAGGGTGGTGCGGTACTGGTTATAGAATTTCACCTGCGCTTCAAAGGGCCGGCTCCGGTCATAATACAACCGCGGATGCCCCGATACCGCGCTCGGCTTCCGGCCCGACGCATACCCCTTGAAAGGGATCATGGTATGGCGCTCTTTGTCCAGGCTCCACTGTACCGGGAATGTGGTGGCCCGCAGCTGCTCTTCCGTGGTTTCCTTCCGTAACCGTTTGATGGTAAGGGCATGGGCAGCCGCAAACCGCTCAAAACATTCCATCAGGGCATAGGTGGCATCCACCCGCTGGGCATAGGGCTTCAGCATATGGGTTTCGGGAACAAAGGCAAAACTGTTGAACAGGGTGGCATACCCGCTGCTGTACCGCGGACCTTCCAGGAATTCCGGCCACCCCGATTCAGGGGTATCTCCAAAAGCATTTACGTAGGGAACGAGGTCGTAGCCCCTGTTCTTCATCAGCGTATAAATGCCGGGTTCAAACTGCTGGTTCATGAAGGCGCCCATCTTTCCGCCCAGCTTATTGTGCTGCGAAGCGATCAGGGTCATCACGTGCTGGTAGTCGGCCCCGTTGCTCACATGGTTGTCAATGAAGATATCGGGATTCAGATACTGGTACAGCACCGCGAAACTGCGGGCATTGCGCGAATCGGCCTTGATGAAATCCCGGTTGAGGTCCAGGTTCTGGCCATTGCCGCGGGAGCCGAACTCGGCCGGACCATCCTGGTCTACCCGGTAAAAGGCGCTGCGGTTGAGGGCGCCGCCGATATTGTATACCGGGATAAAAGCCAGTACCACACTGTCGGAGATCCGCTTGCGGCCGGTCACCAGGTCGCGCACCCACATCATGCTGGCATCGATCCCATCGGGTTCGCCGGGGTGTATGCCGTTGTTCACCAGGATGACCACCTTGCCCGCAGCATGCCAGCGGCGCGGGTCAAAAACACCATCATTGCTGAATAACACCAGGTGCAGGGGGTAACCGGCATCGGTAGTGCCCATCGACTGCATCTGTACCTTGTCCGAACGTTCATCCAGGCCCTGGTAGAACCGGATCACCTGCTGGTAGGTGCCGGTGTGTTGCCCATTGGTTTCCTCAAAAACAGTCAGGGGTAACTGTGCAAAAGCAGGCAGGGATAGCTGGGGCATAATCCCGGAAACTCCCAATGCCAGGAGTACAGCAATAAGTTTACGCATGGTCATAACAGTTGGAACAGCAATTTAGGGCCCTTTCTCCCATTCTCCCAACAAAAAAAGGTCCTGCCGGAAGACAGGACCCGTATAATAAGGTCAGATGTGTCAGAAAATAGATTACTGGGCTGCAACCATAGCATTGGCGCGCCTGGCGAGCTTGCTTTTCAGGTTGTTCGCTTTGTTCTTATGGATCACACCACGCTTAGCCAGTTTGTCGATCATTGCAACTACGTTGGGCATGCTCTCGTCAACTGCTTTCTTGTCATCCAGCGCTTTCAGGTCACGGATCGCGTTACGGGTGGTCTTACCGTAGTAACGGTTTCTATCACGGCGCTTTGCAGCCTGACGCACATCTTTTTTGGTAGCCTTATGATTTGCCATTCTTCGAAATTTTGGACGGCAAAGGTAATGAGGATGGTCGGAACATCAAAATAAAAACGGAAAATTTTACACCGAATCCCGAATTACCGGTTAGCGGGCCCAAAACTACCCACAATAATTCATCCTCTTTTCCCGATATTTGCATACCTAAAAATTTGACCCGAATGGGGTTTCCATATGAAGGATTTTTCGTATATCACTAACTCATCCCCGGCATATATTGAGTCTCTGTATCAGGATTTTGTGAAAGATCCCGGTAGTATTGACCCGGAGTACCGTAAGTTTTTTGAAGGTTTTGATTTCGCTGTTGCCATGCAGCCAGCAGCAGGTAAGACCTCTCCTGCTGCTTCAGCTGTTCCGGCCGACGGCGCGGTGCATGCAGCTGCTCCAACTGCCCTGCCCGCTGACCTCGACATCCAGAAGGAGATCGCTGTTTACCGCCTGATCCTGGGGTATCGTAACAAGGGGCACCTGATCGCCAAAACCAACCCCATCCGCAAACGCCGTGACCGCGGTGCTAACCTCGACCTCGCATTTTATGGTCTTACCGAGGGTGACCTGGACCGCCAGTTCTATGCCGGCAACCGCGTTGGTCTGGGCACTGCCACCCTGCGCAGTATCCTGGAGCACCTGGAACAGGCGTATGCCTCCCATGTAGGTATTGAGTTCAAGTACATCAGCGACCAGGCGAAAGTGGACTTCCTCACCCAGGCTATGGAAAAGGAATTCCACCAGCCCATTTCCCTGGAACAACGCCGTCGCATCCTCGACAAACTGAACCAGGGCGTTATCTTCGAAAAATTCCTGCATACCAAATACATCGGCCAGAAAAGGTTCTCGCTGGAAGGTGGTGAAACCACCATTGCGGCCCTGGACGCCATAATTACTACCGCCGCCAACAATAATGTGAAGGAAGTGGTCATCGGTATGGCGCACCGAGGCAGGCTCAACATCCTGGCTAATATCATGGGCAAGACCTACGAGCACATCTTCAGTGAATTTGAAGGCACTGCCGTTATGGACCAGACCATGGGCAGCGGCGATGTGAAATACCATATGGGATACAGCTCCGACGTCCAGACGGCCGACGGTAAAAATATCCACCTCAGGCTGGCGCCCAACCCTTCCCACCTGGAAGCGGTAGACCCGGTGGTGGTGGGATTGGCCCGCGCCAAGGCCGATATCCTCTATAACAGTAATTACGACCAGATATTACCCATCCTCATCCACGGCGATGCCTCCATTGCCGGGCAGGGCATCGTGTACGAAGTGCTGCAGATGAGTAAACTGGATGGATATTATACCGGCGGCACCATCCATTTCGTGATCAACAACCAGATCGGTTTCACCACCGATTTTGACGATGCCCGCAGTTCCGATTATTGTACATCCCTGGCAGCTACCGTCCAGGCGCCGGTAATGCACGTGAACGGTGACGACGCAGAGGCCGTGGTGAAATGTGTGGAGATTGCCACCCGCTACCGCCAGCAGTTCAATTCGGATATTTTCATCGATATGGTCTGCTACCGCCGGCACGGACACAACGAAGGGGATGACCCCAAGTTCACGCAACCGGGACTCTATGCGCTGATCGACAAGCACCAGAACCCCCGCGAAGTATATACCAACTACCTGCTCGAGAACGGTAAACCCGCCGCCCGCGAACTGGCACAGGAAATGGAAAAGAAATTCTGGGCCGACCTGCAGGAGCGCCTGGATGAAGTAAAGCAGAACCCGCTTCCTTATAAGTACCAGCAACCGGAGCTGGCCTGGAAAAGCCTGCGCCGCGCCAATGAGCAGGACTTCGATAAAAGCCCCGCCACCACCGCCATCAGCGATGCCGATTTTGATCACCTCTTTGCCGCCATCATGAAATGGCCAGAAGGCTTCAAGCCGCTGCGTAAAGTGGAGAAGATCATCCAGGATAAGATCCGGCTCTTCCAGGACGAAGGCAGGGTAGACTGGGCCACCGGTGAACTCCTCGCTTATGCCAGCCTGTTAAAGGAAGGTCACGATGTTCGTATGAGTGGGCAGGACGTAAGAAGGGGCACCTTCAGCCACCGCCATGCTGTGCTGCGCGATGAGGTGAACGATAAACCGTATAACCGCCTCAGCCAGATTGGCGAGGGGGCAGGAACCTTCCATATTTATAATTCCCTGCTCAGTGAATACGCCGTACTGGGCTTTGAATACGGGTACGCGTATGCCAGTCCCAATACCCTGGTCATCTGGGAAGCGCAGTTCGGTGATTTCGGGAACGGCGCCCAGATCATCATCGACCAGTTCATTGCTGCCAGCGAGCAGAAATGGAACCGGATGAACGGCGTGGTGATGTTGCTGCCGCATGGGTACGAGGGACAGGGACCCGAGCACAGTTCCGCCCGCATGGAGCGGTTCCTGCAGATGTGTGCGGAAAACAATATGGTGGTTACCAATATCACTACCGCGGCCAATTTCTTCCATGCCCTCCGCAGGCAGATCAAGTGGCCCTTCCGGAAACCGATGATCAACTTATCGCCCAAGGCCAACCTCCGGTTACCGGAATCCTATTCGGCCAAATCGGCATTCACCACCGGCCATTTCCAGGAAGTGATCGACGATCCTTTCATATCCGATCCCGCCTCCGTGAAAAAAGTGTTGTTCTGTTCCGGCAAGATCTACTTTGACCTGGCCGCCCGCCAGCACAAAGAGGACCTGAAAGACACCGCCATTATCCGGGTGGAACAATTGTACCCGCTGCCGCAAAAGCAACTGGATGCCTTGTATGCCCGCTACAATAAAGCAACCTGGTTCTGGGTACAGGAAGAGCCACTGAACATGGGTGCCGCCAGCTTCCTGAAAATGAACCTCGCCAATATCAATTTCGGGGTGATCAGTCGCCAGCCCAGCGCATCTACCGCCACGGGTTATGCGAAAATCCATGCACAGGAGCAGGCCGAGATCATTGATACGGCATTTGGTATTTAACCGACGAAAGCATTATTAACTATTTGGGGTCCATAGCCCCCTAAAACTAAAGTATGATCGATATCAAAGTTCCTACGGTTGGGGAGTCGATAACAGAAGTGACACTCGTAAAATGGCTGAAACCGAATGGCTCTTACGTACAGCGCGATGAAGTGATCGCCGAGCTGGAAAGCGAGAAAGCAACGTTTGAACTGAATGCCGAGCAGGCCGGCACCCTGGTGACCCGCGCTGCGGAAGGCGATACCATAAAGATCGGGGAGGTGGTGGCTTCCATTGATGAAAGCGCTGCCGCACCTGCTGGTGACAAGCCTGCCGGTGACGCTCCCGCTGCAGCAACCGCCGCTGCTGCCGCTTCCACCTCTGAAAGCCCCGCTGCTGGGGAAGCTGCCCCGGCATCCCCGGAAGCAAAAGCTGTGGGTAAAGGGGTTATCGAAATGAAAGTGCCCACCGTGGGTGAGTCCATCACGGAAGTGACCCTGGTGAAATGGCTGAAGCAAGAAGGGGACCTGGTGCAGCGCGATGAAGTGCTCTGTGAACTGGAATCGGAAAAAGCCACTTTTGAACTGAACGCTGAAGAAGCGGGCAAGCTGACCCCTGTGGCCAAAGAAGGGGATACCATCAAGATCGGGGACGTGGTCGCAAAGATCGATACGGATGTTGCGGTTCCCGCCGCAGGATCTGCCAAGGCGGGCAGTTCCGCCGCTGCCGCACCCGCAGCCGGAACGAAAGCCGCTGCCGCACCGGCCGCTACTGCACCCGCTGCTGCCGTTCCTGCTGATGTGAAAGCCACCCCCGTTGCCGCCGCCATCATCGCCGATAAAAAAGTAGATCCTAAATCGGTTACCGCCAGCGGCACCGGTGGTAAGATCCTCAAGAACGATGTCCTCGACGCACTGAATAATCCCGGCCGCCGCCCAGGTACTGATATGTTTTCGCGTAACGATAAGCGGGAGAAGATGAGTAACCTCCGCAAAACCGTTTCGCGCCGGCTGGTGGAAGCCAAGAATACCACGGCCATGCTCACCACCTTCAATGAAGTGGACATGAGCGCCATCATGGCCATCCGTGCCAAATACAAGGATAAGTTCAAAGAGGGCCACGGGGTGAACCTGGGCTTCATGAGCTTCTTTACCAAGGCGGTTTGCTTTGCCTTGCAGGAGTGGCCCGCGGTGAATGCGTACATCGATGGAGAGCATATTATCTACCACGATTATTGCGATATCTCCATCGCGGTTTCTGCTCCCAAGGGACTGGTGGTGCCGGTGATACGTAACGCCGAAAGCCTCAGCATGGCCGAGATCGAAAAGAAAGTAGTGGAGCTGGCCACCAAGGCGCGCGACAACAAGCTGAGCATGGAGGAGATGCAGGGCGGTACCTTCACCATCACCAACGGTGGGGTGTTCGGTTCACTGATGAGCACTCCCATCATCAATATCCCGCAATCGGCCATCCTGGGCATGCACAAGATCCAGGACAGGCCCATGGCCATCAACGGGCAGGTAGTGATCAAACCCATGATGTACCTGGCCCTCAGCTACGACCACCGCATTATTGACGGCAGAGAGTCGGTGGGCTTCCTGGTAAGGGTGAAAGAACTGCTGGAAGCACCCGAGCTGCTGCTCTTCGGCAAAGACCCGGTTAAGTCACTGCTGGAGCTCTGATGTACGCGAAAGCTCATCTGCAGGTGGCCCTGTCACTGGTGAAAACTTACCAGGGGGAAACGCCCTTTGTGCATCACCTCAGGCAATATTTTACAACGCATAAAAAACACGGCTCGCGCGATCGTAAACAGATCGCGCAGCTTTGTTATTGCTGGTTCCGGCTGGGGCATGCCTGGCAACACCTGCCCGCTGAAGAGCGCATGATCGCAGCGCTCTTCCTCTGCTCCGGCGCCTCCAACCCGCTGCTGGCAGCACTGGCACCGGAGTTTAATGAAAAGGCCGCCCTTCCGGTAGCGGAGAAACTCGGGCTCTTTCCCGAACCTTTTGCTCCTTTCCCCTGGACCGGCCTGCTGAGTGAAGGCATCGACCCGGTTGCTTTTTCACTT